>NZ_BAAFGR010000073.1:0-36220 GCF_041154655.1 Nocardia sp. JMUB6875 | reverse complement strand
ACCAGGCTCAGGGATTCTTCGAAGAGGGTGGTGGTTTCGAGGCCGGGGAGGGTGGGGGTGGCGAAGGCTATGCCCAGGTCGAGTTCGTCGGACAGGAGGGCGGATTCCATTGCGTCCTGGGCTGTTTCGGTGAGGTCGATGGTGATGCCGGGGTGGTTCGCGTGAAATTCGGCGATGAGGGGGCCGATCAGGTAGGCGGCGAAGGTGGGGGTTACCGCCAGGCGGAGGGTGCCGCGGGTGAGGGATTCGACGTCGTGGACGGCGCGGTCGGCGGCGGTGAGTTCGCGCAGGGCGCGGCGGGCGTGGTCGGCGTAGACGGCACCGGCGTCGGTGAGGCGGACCGTGCGGCCGGTGCGGTCGAGCAGGGGGACGCCGACGAGGCGCTCTAGCTGGCGGATCTGCTGGGACAGGGTCGGCTGGGAGACGTGGAGAGCTTCGGCGGCGCGGGTGAAGTTGCCGTGGTCGGCGACGGCGAGCAGGTAGCGCAGGTGCCGCAGTTCTGGTGTCACCGACCAACTATAGATGAGAGCAATCGAATCGATCATCACTGCGACTTGGACGCTATAGGGCCGGGTCGGGGAGGGTGGAACTTGTCAGCCCGAGGGGGCAGACAGTCTCGGAGAGGAGTTCCCATGCCGAACCTCGAGGACGGTCTCGAGCGGTTCCAGCGCGACGTCTTTCCCGTCAAGGCGGATCTGTTCGCCCGCTTGGCCGGTGACCATCACCCGGGCGCGCTGTTCATCGGCTGCTCCGATGCCCGGGTGGTGCCCGAGCTCATCACTTCAGCCGAGGCCGGTGAACTCTTCGTCATCCGGAACGCGGGCAATCTCGTCCCGCCCTACACTCCGGACGCGGCCAATGGCGTCGTCGCCAGCATCGAGTACGCGGTGAGCGTCCTCGGCGTCAGCGACATCGTCGTCTGCGGCCATTCCGCCTGCGGTGCGATGACCGCGCTCGCCGAGGGACACGACCTGTCCGGCCTGCCCGCCATCGCGGGCTGGCTGCGGCACGCGGATGCCGCCCGGGCCCGGATCGCATCCGAAATCACCGGTGCCGCAGCGGTATCGGCGCTGGTTCGCCACAATGTGGTGGCACAGCTGGCCAATCTCGCCACCCATCCGGCGGTGGCGCAGGCCCTCGCCAGGCGCACCCTGACCTTGCACGGCTGGGTGTACGACATCGGCAGCGGGCGCGTCGAGGCGCTCGATCCGCACGGTGAGTTCAGCGCGCTCGCCGCTTGAATCCATCCGATCCCCTTCCCAGACCACCGATTTCGCGCTCGCGAAACGGCTTCACGAAAGGAGTCACCACCATGGTGCACGCACAGTTCGATCCGACCGCCCGCGAGGTTCTCGCGGACATCGCCGTCACCGCCAAGATCGCCAAGGACCTGACCTGGCAGCAGATCGCCGACGCCGCCGGGCTGTCGGTCGCCTTCACCACCGCCGCGATCCTCGGACAGCACCCGCTGCCGGAGAAGTCCGCGCTGGCGGTGGCCGAACTGCTCGATCTCGACGAGGACGCCGCGCGGCTGTTGCAGACGATTCCGATGCGCGGCTCGATTCCCGGTGGCGTCCCGGCCGATCCGACCATCTACCGCTTCTACGAGATGCTCCAGGTCTACGGCACCACGCTGAAGGCCCTGGTGCACGAGCAGTTCGGGGACGGGATCATCTCGGCCATCAACTTCAGGCTGGACGTGAAGAAGGTGGCCGATCCCGAGGGTGGGGAGCGGGCGATCATCACGCTGGATGGGAAGTACCTGCCCACCAAGCCGTTCTGACCTACACGGCCGTTCTGACACCGGATCGCCCGAAGATGACCTGATTGTCCGTAATTGGAAGCTGATCGGTCATGTTCGGGCATCTGGAGGTTTATCTGGTAACCGTACCGTCGCTCTCAGGGAGCACGGCGGACGGAGATGTGATGCTGGAACCGCGACTTCGGACCATGTGGCTGGCCAATGCGGCGAGCGCGGGCGCGGCGGTGGCCGTGCGCACTCCGCGCCCGCTGTTCGCCCTCGAGGCGCGACGGGAACAACGCGGGGCACGACGGGAGCAGCGCGAGGCGTTGCTCGCCTCGGACCTGGAAGTCGTGACCGTGACCGATCATTCGGCCGTCATCACCTGGACCACCCGGGCCCGCAACCGGGCCGGGCGCCCGCGACCCGTGCCCGCCGACACCGAGGTGCGCATCGGGCCCGCCGACGGGCGTGAGCCGCCGCGCACCTGGCACTTCGAGGGGCGGCGGACGGCGTACCACTACGCGGAGATCCGGAACCTGGAACCGGGCCGGACCTATCGATTCGAGGCGTACTCCGACGGCACCCGCGCGCTGCCCGCCCGGACGCTGGTGACCCGGCGCTCCGGAACACCGGAATCCACCGGTGTTTTCACCACCCTGACGCCACCGCCGGGACGGTTGATCCGCACCCTGGCCCTCGCCAACGACCTGCACTACGGGGAACCGGCCAGCGGACTGTTCGCGGGCCTGTTCGAGGGACTCACCGGCGGCGCCGAGGAATACCCCGAATTCATGCTGCAGGCCATGCTGGACGACCTGCGACTACCCGACCGCGCCGTGGACCAGCTGATCGTGGCGGGCGATATGACCGACTCCGGGACGGCCGAGCAGTGCCGCGGCGTCCGTGAACGCCTGGACGAATGGGGCACGCTGGGCCGGGACTACTTCGTGTGCAGGGGAAATCACGACATCCGCCCGCCGGGGGAGCCCGACCACTGGGGCGAGGTGTTCCATCCGCGCGACCGGCTCGTCGAATACTTCGCGGGCGGAATGCGGCTCATCGGCCTCGACACCACCCGCCCGCGCGGCGCGGGCGGCACCATCAGCCCGCCGCAGCTGGCCCACCTGCGCGAACTGCTGCGCGGCGAACCCGACCGTCCGACACTGGTTTTCGGACACCATCCGGTGACCCGGCATGCGGCGGTGAGCAATCCGGGCGGGCCCGGCTTCGTGCTGGACCGCTTCAACGCGGCCGCAATGCACGCCATGTACGCGACCGCGCCCGGAGTGTTCCTGCACCACAGCGGGCATACGCATCGGAATCGGCTGAGCCGCCCGGATTCCCGGATCGGCGTGGAGTTCCTCGAGGTGGGCGCGGTCAAGGAGTATCCGGGCGGATACACGCTGGTGCGCGTCTACGAGGGTGGGTACATGGTCAACTTCTGCAAGACACGGTCCGAGGCGGCGCGCCGGTGGAGCACCCGCACCCGCAGCCAGTACCTGGGCTTGCATCCCGATCACGCGCTGGGCAGCCTCAACGACCGCAATCACGTTGTGCTGCGGGACTTCTCGGGTCTGAGCGGGGTGCCCGCCGCGCACTGACCGGCGCCGAAAGCCTTGGTGGCCGCGAGATCTCGTGGTGTGTCGTGCCGGTATGTCGGGTCAATGTGCCCACAATGCCGACCCATTTGGGCATACTGCCTGGTGCGAGTGCCTTGCCCAGCTCCGACCGGACATCGTGATGTCCCCTCGTTCACCGCTGTGCGCGCCTCGCCGATCGGTCATTCTGGGTTCGGCGGTTCTCTCGACGATGGAGGCTTTGGTGGGCAGGCAGGGCAGGCATTACCGTTCCGGTCACGGTTCGCTCCGACATCAACGCCCGCCCATTCGCTCCACCCGCGCCGCGCATCCCGTCCGGGACGCCGTATTCGCCACCGGCTGGCTGCTTTTCGAGTTCCCCACCGCGGTACTGCTCGCCGTCTTCGTCGGCACCGGCTGGCTCGGCTACATCCAGCACGCGGGCACCCCGGCCCAGCCGCGCTCGGCCGTCGTGGTGCCCGCCGAGACGGCCGAACCAGGCCACTGATCCAATTCCCCACGGGCCCGGCGGTTTTCCACCGCCGGGCCCGTTCGCGTATGCCCCCTGAAACGACGCCACCCCGGCCCCCGCTGGCTGCGGGTCACCGGGGTGTCGGCGTCGGATCGGACCGATGTCACTGGGGCACCGGCCGATTCGTACTCACAAAAGGTGCGTTGCTGGAGGTCTCAGGAGCTCAGTCGTCGTCGAGGGAGCTGCCGTTGCGCGAGCGCGAGGCGGCGCGGGCCCGGCGGCGGGCGGCCTGGAGTTCGGCGAGTTCCTGCTCGAGCGTCTCGGCGATCCGGAACTGACCGGTGTCGTAGACATTGAGCGGGGGCACCGGGTCGGCCAGATCGGCCAGCGGGGAACGGTCGTCCTCCTCGGCCTTGCGGGTCTTGCCGGTGGCGGAACGGCGTTCCTTGTCGGCGGACTTGCCGTTGGTGGAAGCGCCGTTGGTGGAATGGTTCTCGGACTTGTGGCTCTCCGAGCGGGTGGCCCGGGTGTCGGGCTCGACCACCTGCGCCTCGGCGTCAACGGTCCGCTCGGACTCGACCGGGGCCGCGGGCAGGGCCGGGGTCGGGGTCGGCACCGACGGCGGCTGCGGGCGCGTCGGCCAGGACACTACGGTCGGTGCGGCGCGGCGTAGTTGTTCGCCCGGATCGGGTAGATCCCGGATCTGGTCGGTGGCACGCACGATGGCCAGGCCGTACCGGCCCGCCGCCGCATTGTGGATGAGCAGCGCCACCCCGATCATGACCGGCGCGATGGCGTGCACCGCCACGTCGTACCAGCTGCCCTGCTTGAGGTACGGGTAGGTGTTCAGGATGACCGTCAGGCTCAGTAGCGCGACCTCGGCCACCACAACCTGTTTGCGGCTGTCGATCACGCCCCACTCGGCGACCTTGTTGGTGCCGATCATGATGATCACGAGGCAGACGCTGATCATGCCTTCGAGCAGATAGCTGAACCAGTAGAGGGGATCGCTCGCTCCGCCGGGCGCGATATTGTGCTGCACGTTGACCGCGGACCAGAGCATGCCGGCCGCGACCACACCGGCGAGCGCGCGCTGGCTCCAGGCCCGATGTTTGTACAGCGACGCCAGTTTGGCGTGCGGGCTCGATTCTCGCCGTTGTGCGGCGATCGCCTTGCGGGCGAGCAGCAAGTCGCGAATGTCGGCCTTCTCAATCTCTTCGGTGGTCTGCCGAGCCCGATCGGCGGCACTGGCCGCGGCCTCGGCCTGTTTCCAGCGTTGAGCCCGCTCCTGCTCGCGGATGCGCTCGGCTAGCTCGCGTTCGGCGACGAGCTCGGTCTCCGACAGCGCATCGGTGAGAGCGGGATCGTATTGGTAGGCCAACCGGCCCCGAGCCTTCTCGACCCGTTGCGCCAGCTGACTGACCTCGTCCTCGCGCGGATGTTCGATAGTCATCTGGACCCCCGTCCAGGGAGTCCGGATGGCTGACAAGTGATTCCGGTAGGCACGGAGAACATTTTTAGTCGATGTAAGCCCAACCGCGAAACTGTTGATTTGCCGATGGTCCAATCCTTACGGCGCGCCGCGCCGCGACACGCGGAATCGGGTGCGAGTCAGGGCACTACGGGGAGCCGCCCGAACTCGGCGTCCAGTGGGGTTGCCGACCCCATTCGCCCGCAACGGGATTCCGGATCGGACCAGGCAGACATATGGTGCGAATCTCACCCCGCGGTGCGGGTCAGGACGTGAGTTCGAGTTCGTCGTCCAACGGGATGGCGCCCTCCAGGCCGTGCGGGAGGCGGCGGCGATTGGGGGAGCCGAGGGCGGCGGTGAGATCGGTGCCGTCGTGCTCGGCGAGCAGATCGTCCGAATCCCACACGAGCAGGGTTGCGGAGACGGTGTTCTCGGCCGCAGAGTGCGCGAGGTCGTAGTGGGCGCAGGCGGGGACGTGGGGGTAGGTGATCCAGAGGTCGTAGCCGGTCATGAAGAGGTCCAAGTCGAATTGGACGGACAGGCCGAGGAGTTCGCTGCGGCCGTTGTCGTCGACGCCCGCGAAGGCCTCGTCCAGCGCCAGCAGGCGCGGCGCCTGCGGGTCGGCGGAATCGAGCATGACGTGGGCCGCGGCGAAGAGCGGAAGGTGCAGGGAGACCGACTGTTCGCCGCCGGAGAGGGCGCTGTGGCGGGCCACGGTGAGGCGGTCCTCGGTGCCGTCGGCGGTGACGATGGTGAAGGAGAAGATGCGCCAGGTGCGGTAATCGAGGGTGGCGGCGAGGATTTCGGGGAACGAGCGCTCCGGATGGGCGGCGCGGGCGGTGCGGATCTCCGCGGCGAAGTAGGCGCGGATGGTGGACAGATCCTCCGGGGTGAGGTCGGAGGAGTCGCGGTCGAGCAGTTTGCAGACCGCGCGGGCGGGCTCGGAGAGATTGTCGGCCAGCACCCAGTGCACGCCGATGGTGTTGCCCGAGGACATGCGGCGCTGCTTCATCTCGGTGCCCATGCGGGCGATGAGATCGCGGGCGTCGGAGGTGCGTTCGTGGATCTGCTGGGCCAGACCGGTCAGCAGCGCGTCCTCGAGGATGCGGCGCTCGGCATCGGTGAGCAGCAGCTCCTGATCGTGGCGGGCCGCACCGATGCGCTCGGCGAAATCGGCCAGCGACGACAGGCCGTGATCGTCGTGCACCTGGACCACGGTGAGGCCGTCGGCGGCATCCCAGTGCAGGCGGTAGTCCTGGCGGGCGGCGGTCAGGGCGGCGTCGAACTCCTGCAGGGCGGTGGTGACCGCGCTGCGGGTCGACTTGCGGGCCGCCTCGCCCGCGCGCACCGAAGCGGTTGCGGTGGTGAGGTTCTCGAACAGGGTGGCCACCTCGTCGGGCAGCACCTTCGGCTCCTGCTCGGGCTCGCCGTTCTCGATCCGGTAGAGCAGCTGCTCGGGCGTGGACCAGGCGGCGTCGCTGCTGGGCCAGCGGCTGTCGGCGGGTGCGCCCAGCAGGCTCAGCAGGTCCGGACGCGCGTAGGGGGCCAAATGCCGTACGTCGGCCAGCAATTCGGTCAGGGCGGTGCCGAGGGCGTCGTGCGCGGCCCGGTGCGCGCCCTCGGCGGTGCCGACCGCCTCGATGGCCTCGGCGGCGGCCTTGCGGGCCGCCTTCTGCTCGGCGCGGGCCGCGTCGATCTTCTCGCGGGCGAGTTCCAGTTCCCGATCGATATCGGCCGCACCGGCTCCCAGTGCCTCGCGCAGCGTCTCGAGCTTGCGCAGCTGCTCCTCGTAACCGGAGCGCGCGGCCTCGGCCTCCTCGGCGAACGCCTCGGCCAGATCCTTCGATTCGAGCAGCCGGTCCCCGGCCTCCCGCGAACGTTCGTGCTCGCGTTGATGATCGCCGCGCAGTCGCAGCAGGGCCGTGCCCGCGTTCTCGAAATGCCTGACGGCGGCGGCCAGGGCGTCCAGCTCGGCCGGATCGCGCGGAGCGCGGTGATCGGCCGCGATGGCGCGGACCTTCTTGTCCGCATTGCCGTATTCGGCGACGGCCTGATCCAGATCCTTCTCGGCCTGGGCGGCCGCTTCCGACCGCGAGCGCAGCATGCCCGCGGCCTCCGCGACGCCACGCAGGGCCGCGGTGACGGCCGTGGTGCGCGGAAGCGCCTTGGCGGCGGCCGAAATACGCGCCAGCTCGTCGGTGGCGGCCTGTTCCTCGGACTTGGCGGTCTCGGCCTCGGTCTCGGCGGCTTCGATGGCGGCGGCGAGCTCGGCCAGGCGCAGTTCGCGCCGCCGGGCGCGGGCGGTGGTGCCGATGAACTCCGCGTCGGCCTTGAAGTGGCGACCGGCCTGTACGCCCTGGCGGAAGCGGCCGTCGATGGCGATGGCGACGCCGTCGGGCGAAACCGGCTGTGCCGCAGCCCCGGACGCCATCCGCGTGCCGTCGGTCGCGGGACCGGTTCCTACCTCGTGGAGGGCGATTGATGCCAGCACATCGGCGACGGTCTGCCGGGGCACGGTGAGCGAGTCGGAGTCGTCCTCGACCACAAGCACATCGGCGAGCGTGCGCCCGGAGGGCCGCTGCTTCGGCGGCAGCGGCACCAGGAACTGGTCGGACGCGTGATCGGGCAGTTCGGCGGTGGGGCACACCCACGCGTCGAGCAGGTTCGCCGCCTGCAACGCGGCCTCGATGCCAGCCGCCTCCGGAGCGCCGACGGTGTCCGCGAAGCGGACCAGCCGCCACAGCGGTGCGCCCGGTCGATCCGAGCGTGCGTCCGTGCGCGAGCTGAAAGGGGTTGGCGCGTCATCATGTTCGGCGGCGACGGCCTCGCGTTCGGCGCGCAGCTCGCTCGCGCGGGCGCTGGCGGCGGCGGCCCGGCCCCGCGCTTCCTGGCGGCGCGCGCGGATCTCGTCGGTCAGCGGTTCGGTGCGCTCGGCGAGCACTTCGGCCGGTGTGGCCGCAGTGGCGTCCTCGGGTGCCTGCTCGGTGCCCACCGCCGCCAGCGCGTCGTTGATGGCCTCGAACAGGCCGGTGCGGATGGGGGAGTAGACCTCTCGATGCGTGTCCCACCAGTCCCGCAGGGCCACACCGGTGTTCGAGCGAGCCAGTGCGACTCCGGCTTCGGCCGCGGCCAATTCGGCGGCGGCGGACTCGCGCGCCTCCACGGCCCGCTGGGCGGCGCGCTCGGCGCGGGTGCGTTCGGTGACGGCCTGGTCGACGAGCGTCAGGGCGCGGCGGACGGCGCGGACGTCGGCGTCGCGTTCCTCGGCGTGGGAGCGGACCGTGGTGGTGAGGTTGTCGGCGCGGGCCGACTCCGGCAGGGTCGTCCAGGGGATGCCAGCTTCCTCCGCGGCGGAACGCAATTCGTCCTCGCCGCGGGCCAGGGCGGATGACGCGTTCGCCACCGCGGCCTGGGCGCGCTCGGATTCCTCGAGGCGCTGGTCGACGGTCTGGCGGGACTTCAGCGCCTTGTCGTTGTGGACGGCGGCAGAGGTCTCGAGGCGGCGCACGGCGTCGGCGAGGTCGTCGAGTTGCTGCTTGCCCTCGTAGGCGCTGGAGCGCTGCAGGGTCTCGCGGTCGGCGAGGGCCTGCTCGTAGGCGCGGTCGGCGTCCTCGGCGCGGGTCTCGACGGCGGAACGCTCGGTGTCGCGGCGCTTGCGCAGGGCGGCGGCGGCATGCAGGGCGGTGCTGGCGTGGGTCACCGCGTCCAGGCGCGCCTGCACCTGGTCGATATCGGACTTCGCCTGCACGGCAAGGTATTTGCGGTACACCTTCACGAAATCGCGGGTGGCGGTGTCGGCCTGGACCAGGCCTTCGAGGGTGCGGCCGACCTCCTCCATATCGCTGAAGGAGCGGGCGGCGTCGAGGATCAGCTGCTCGTCGAGCGGGCGCAGGCCGTCGGTGAGGGCCTGGGAGAGCCCGCGCGGGTCGAGGTTCTTGGCCAGCTGCGGGCGGCGCAGCGTCAGGATCAGGTTGATCAGCTGGTCGTAGCGCTGCTGCCCGAGCCCGAACATGCGGGCGTCGATGGCGTTCCGATACTCGACCGGCCGATCCACGATGGCGTCGGAGCCGATCTGCTCGGCCAGCTGCTTACGGGTCAACGGCCGATCATCGGGGCCCAACAGCGAGAAGTCCACGCCCACACGCCCGTCCGCGACGAAGTACCAACGGGTCACCTTGTCGTTGGAGCGGGTGGCGCGCATGCCGATGCCGATGGTCACCGTCTCCGGCTCGTCCCAGCTGCCGCGTGCGAACTCCATCCACACGTACGAGTAGGCCGATTCCTGCTTGCGGTACAGCAGGTTCGACTTCATGGTGCGTTCCTCGCCCGCGAACGGGTTGAGGCGGCGCGGCTCGATGCGCCCGTCGAATACGAACGGGAACAGCACCTCCAGGGCCTTGGTCTTGCCCGAGCCATTGGGTCCGCGCAGCACCAGGCGGCCGTCGGCGAAGCAGAACTCCTGGTCGCGGTAGTCCCACAGGTTGATGATGCCCGCGCGGGTGGGGACGAAGCGCACTCCACCGTGAATGTGGTCGGCCATCAGTTCCCTGATCCCTTCTCTGTCGAGCTGTCCGCGCCGGGCTCGGCCGAATCGCCGAGTTGCGTGGGGGAGATGAACAATTCCGATTCCGCACGGGTGCGGATGGTGACGATCGCGCCCCGATAGCGGGCCAGCGCGGGGAGGATGAGCAGGCCGCCGTCGACCAGCTCCACCAGACGCAGGCGCTCCAGCAGCGAGACCACCTCTGCCGTGAGGCCGGGGACGTCGGCCTGCCACTGGGCGGCGAAGGTGTTGCCGTAGCGGGCGGTGAGCATCTGGACGGTGTCGCGGATCCAGGAGGATTCGATGAACGGGAATTCCGGGATCTCCGGTTCCTCGGGCTCCTCCTCCGAATCCTCGTGCGGGCCGAAGACATCCAGCGGGTCGGCGAGCGGCGCGAAGACCGTCGTCGCCGGGATGGCGGAGTCGAGCTGCTCGGCCAGGTCCGTGAGCGGCCGGTCGGGGCGCGGGCGGCGGGCGACCGGGTTGTCGATGTCGAGCACCAGATCTGCGATCTCGCCCGCGAGCAGCAGCGCCACCTGGGCCAGGGTGCCGGTGCCGGGGAAACGGACATCGGAGAGGCGGCCCGAACTGTCGATCAGGGCAACGCCTTCCGCGCGGCGCTCGGCGCGCAGGCCGGTGAGGTATTCGACCTCGGTGACCAGCTTCTCCTGGGCCAGCAGCGTGCGTTCGGGTTCGTCGAGTTCGTCGGCGTAGACGACCGGCTGCTCGACCAGGGCGCGGCGCACCTTGCGGGCCGCGAGAGCCATTGCGGGGGAACGGGTATCGGCCCCGCCCGCCTCCTCGCCGAGCAGTCCGGTAACGCTCTGCAGATGCTGCAGCGCGCGCGGCGGACGGAACAGCGCGAAGACGACCGACCGGTCGATGTCGTAGAGGGCCTCGCCCGCTTCGGGATCGCTGGCCCAGCCACCGGCGTCGCCGTCGGCGAGGGTGACCGCGCCGCGCGCCGCCAGCCAGCCGACCGCGTCGACGAAGGCGTCGCGATCCGCGGCCCGATCCGGCGCGAGTTCCAGGCCGTCGATGCGCTCGGTGTAGGCGGCGACCTGATCGGCCAACTCCGACAAGGTGATCTGATCCCCGGCCCGGCCGAGCGCGGCCAGCGCGAGGGCCAGGTAGGCGTAGCGGCGGCGGTCGAACAACCGGTCGCCGGTGGTGCGCGCGGGCCGTCCGGCCTCGAGCCGATCCAGCACCGGGAACAGGCGTGCCGTGGTCTCGGTGACCTCCAGGCGGTAGCCGAACAGCTCGGCGAGATCCTCGCGCAGCTCGGTGGCCCACCGCCGGAGCAGCGGCAGCGCAATGCGATCCGGGTAGGTGCGGGTGACCAGGTGGTTGGCGAGAATCACTCGCGCCGCGCGCTGGTAGCTGTCCAGTGCCAGCGAATCGATGGTCCGCGCGTGCATCAGCCCACCTGCCCGTCGTCGGGGGTCTCCGGCGGATTCGGCCGTGCCGCAGGGGCTTTGCGGCCCCGCAGGGACGTGGTCTCGCGCACTTCCAGGCGTCGATTGTTGAGGTGGAGCACGCCCTTGGAGGTGCGGACCAGGGTCGAGCCGGGATGCTCGGAGACCGTCAGCGTCACCCCGTTGTCGGAGCCGGAGGTGCCCGGGACGCGGCCGCTCACCGGCACCCAGGCGGTGGAGGCGGCGTCGAGGAGCTTCAGCAGCACCTCGGTCTCGCCCTCGTCGAGTTCGCGGTCGTAGAGGTCGGCGGAGGCCAGCGAGCGGGCCGCCTCCGCGCGGGCGCGCTGGGCGTCGAGCTGGACCTGGCGCAGGCGGCGGATGCCCGCGTCATTGCGCTGCAACCTGGCGGGCGCGCCCGGTGTGGGCGGGCGGCCGGTCTCGGCGAGGGTGCGGGCGATCTCCAATGGCGGTGCGTCCCACCAGGATCGGATGGCGGGAATCACATCCGCGTCCGGATGGTGCATGGCCAGATGGCGCGGGCGGCCCAGGCCGAAGACGGCGTCGTAGAGGGCGTGCGCGGCATCGGCGGTCGGGGCCGCGGTGAACCAGCCCGCCAGATGCCGCAGCGCGGATTCCCGGCTGACGCCGCCCTTGCGGGTCTCGGTGACGCGCCGCAGCAGCGACAGCACCGCGGCGATGGCGCTCATGGTGGCCTCGCGCAGGCGCTCGCATTCGGTGAGCCCGGCCTCGCCGTCGGCGATGAACCAGGCCCGCAGACCCTGCCAGCGGGCGCGCCAATCCGCCTCGCGTTCGGCGGTATTGAGCAGGACGCGCTCGTCGCAGCGGGCCGCGCGCTCGATCAGGTCCTCGACGCCGGTGTCCTCGACCTCACGGATGGCGGTGGCCAGCCGCGGCGCGAAACGCGCCAGGTCCATGGAGAATTCGCGCATGTGCGCCAGCAGGGCGTCCTTGTGCGCGAGGAACGCCTCGGGGGTGGCCTCGGTGGTGCGCACCAGATCGCCGAGGGTGAGGTAGAAGTGCGCGGCCCGCTCGGCCAGATCCGACAGCGCTCGGTCCAATCGGTTGAGCACCCGGTACACGCGCGGTGCGTCGGCGCTCTTGTTCGCCTCGGCGAGGGTGTGCAGATCCGCCAGCAGCTCCGGCAGCACGAGTCGCGACAGCGCCGCCTCGTCGAGCCGCGCTTCGAGGACATCCGAAACCGCCCGGAAGGCCTGATAACCCGCCTGCGAGAACTGGTACACGAAATGCCGGTTCCGGTACTCGGCCAGTGTCGCCGCCCGCGTGCCGTCGTAACTGCGCTCCAGCACACCCCATTGGTGCAACTGCTCGAGCAGCGGGCCGACCTCGGTAGCGGTCAGCGCGGGCGCGCCCGGGCAACGATTGAGCGTGTCGGCGACGTCGGAGGCGTGCAACAGCACCACGTACGCGGCGCGCGCGGTATCGAAGGCCCGCAACACCCACAGGTAATCGGCCCGTTTCTCGGCGGTGGCGAAGGAGAACAGGCGCAGCCGGTCGGCGTGCGGAATCTCCTCGGACCCGACCCCCCTCGGGTCGGGCAGCAATCCGTCAGCGGACTCGGTCACCGGGAGAAGGTTAGTACTCCCTGCCGACCGGTTCGGAATCGTGCCGAGTGTCGGCGCGCCCGATCCCCCGACCCGCCGACCGATTCGCGGTGTTTGCCTGGTGCCCCGGTGAGCCGGGGCACCACGTCCGTTCGGGGCGTCAGTTGCCGAGGGCGGCCACGCCCGCCTGTGCGAACTTCTCGTCCAGATCGCCGCTGGGCGCGCCCGCGACGCCGATACCCGCGATCGGAGCGCCGCCCTTGGCGGTGACCGGCGAGCCGCCCGCGAGGAAGAGGGTGCCCGGGATGTCGGCGAGGTGCGGTGCGCCGTCGAGGCGCTTGACGAGCTGAGAGGTCGGGGCGTTCCAGGAGACAGCGGTGAAGGCCTTCTGCTGGGCCGACTGGTAGGACTGCGGGCCCGCGCCGTCGCCGCGCAGCGTCACCACGGTATTGCCGTCGCGGTCCACGACGGCGACCGTCACGTGCTGGTTCTCCTTGACCGCGGCATCGAGGGCGGCCTGGGCGGCCTTGGTGGCGGCGGCGATGGTGAGATGGGTGCTCTGCTGCAGGTTGCCGTTGGCGACATCGGCGACGACCGGGGTCTTCGTGCCCGGATCCGGGTCCTGGGCATTCACGGAGACGACGCCGATCACGCCCGCGGCCACGACCGCCGCGGCCGCGCCGCCGATGATCAGCTTCTTGCGCTGGGAGTTGGACTGCTGGTCGGCCATGGCGGTTCCTCCGGTGACTCGGGGTGAAAGCGGTTCGCTGTGTTCGGCTTCCAGCCTGCGGGCCCGGGCGGTGCGGGACATCGGCGCGGCGGATAGGAATCGGCGTGCGGTCCGGCTGACCCGCGTATCGACCGATCGGATGACCCGGGTCCGGGTGCGGGCACGGCAGAATGAGGGTTTGTCCACGTCACAGCCGCCGAGGAGGTGCCAGCATGCCGTCGCCGGAACAGTCGTCTCCCCGCGATGAGACCCGGCTGCTGGGCACCATCGTGCACAGCGCCTTCTACGTTCTGCTGGCCGCCTCGCTGCTGCGCTATGTGCTGCGCCACCACGACAATCCGCGCCTGCCGTGGGTGATCGGTCTCTCGATCGGACTGGCCGCGCTCTATGTGGTGAGCGAGGTGCGCGCCTCGCGCCGGCTGCTGTGGTTCGCGCTGCTGGTCGGCGCCTGGGCGGTATTGGTCGTGCTCGCACCCAGTTTCGCCTGGTGCGCGGTCCCGCTGCTGTACACCGGTCTGCGCATCCTGCCGTTGCGCAACGCACTGGCGCTGGTGACCGGGCTGACCGCCCTGGTGGTCTACGCCCAGCTGAAGCTCGCCGACTGGATCGATCCGAACCTGCTGCTCGCCCCGCCCGCGGTCGCCGCGCTGAGCACCGCGCTGTTCGTCGGGCTGCTCCGCCAGACCGAACGACAGGCCGCGCTCATCGCCGATCTGCGCGCCACCCGCCGCGAACTCGCCGCGACCGAACGCCGCGAGGGCACCCTCGCCGAACGCCAGCGCCTGGCGATGGAGATCCACGACACGCTGGCCCAAGGGCTTTCGAGCCAGCGCATGCTGCTGCAGGCCGCCGACCGGATCTGGGACACCGCCCCGGTCCGGGCCCGCGACCACGTCCGCGACGCGGCGGCGGTGGCCGAACACAACCTGGCCGAGGCCCGCCGCTTCGTCCACGACCTGGCGCCCACGGACCTGGCCTCGGGCGGCTCACTGGCCGCGGCCCTGCGCGCGATGGCCGAACGCGAGAGCGGCGAATCGCTCACCGTGCGAATCCATGTCGAAGGCTCCCCGGTCGACCTCCCCGCGGGCGTCGAGGCGGCCCTGTTGCGAATCGCACAGGGCGCCTTGGCCAATACCCGCGAGCACGCCGACGCGACCTGCGTCACGATCACGCTCACCGACCTGGGCGACCGCCTCGTCCTCGATATCGCCGACGACGGAACCGGTTTCGACCCGGCCCAGCCCGCCACCACCCCCGACCGCGGCCACGGCCTCCCGGCCATGCGCGCCCGCCTGCGTCAGCTCGGCGGCACCCTCACCGTCGAATCCGCTCCCGGTGACGGCACCGTCGTCTCCGCCCAAATCCCCTTGGAGCGCCCGTGACCACCTCCGAAAACCCTGTCCGCCTTCTACTCTGCGACGACCACGCCGTGGTTCGCGCCGGCCTGCGCGCCCTGCTGGCCAGCGCTCCCGACATCGACGTGATCGGCGAGGCGGGCAGCGGCCCCGAAGCCGTGGCGCTCGCCGCCCGCCTCCACCCCGACGTCGTCCTCATGGACCTCCAACTCGGCGGCGACATGGACGGCATCGAGGCCACCCGCCGCATCACCGCCACCCCCGGCCCCCACGTTCTGGTCCTCACCACCTACGACACCGACGCCGACATCACCCGCGCCATCGCCGCGGGCGCCACCGGCTACCTCCTCAAAGCCGAACGCCCCGAAGAACTCTTCGCCGCCATCCATGCCGCCGCCCAGGGCCGCACCGCCCTGTCCCCACCCATCGCGGACCGGGTCATGAATCGCATGCGAAACCCCCAGCCCGCCTTGACTCCCCGCGAGCTGGACATTCTCACCCAACTCGCCCAGGGCCTGGGCAACCGCGAAATAGCGCGCGCCCTGCACGTCAGCGAAGCCACCGTCAAAACCCACCTCGGCCGCATCTACGACAAGCTCGGCGTGGACAATCGTGCCGCCGCCGTATCGGTGGCCAACAACCAGCGCCTACTGAAGTAAATTCCGCGGAAAGTTGGGATCGGTAGGGGGCGTGGGTGGGGTGTGCTTATCGCATGACGTTTTCTGAATCTCCCATGAACCAGCCGCAGTCCGCCGGCTTGGACAAGAAGACCAGCGCGATCCTGTCGTATGCGCTGGGCTGGCTGACCGGAATCATCTTCCTGTTCGTCGGGAAGAAGGATCCCGATGTGAAATTCCATGCCGCGCAATCGATCGTGTTCTTCGGGGCGGTGTCGGTGCTCAATGTGGTGCTGAGCGTCGTCGGGTCGTTGCTCGGCGCGCTGGGGATCATCTTCAGCCTCGCTGGCCTGGTGGTCGGGGTCCTCGCGCTGGTCGTGTGGATCATGTCCATGATTCAGGCGAACAACACCGGTGGGGTGCGCGCGGAGATGCCGATCGTCGGCAAGTACGTTGCCCCGTATGCCGATCGGCTGGCGAACTCGGTTCAGTAGCGGCGCAGTCGAAGTCCACAGTCCGAAACAACGGCCCGAGTCCGCTCGGGCCGCTGTCGTGCGTTCGATCAGAGGCCTTTCGGGGCTTGCTGTTTCATGAATCCGAACAGGTAACCCGCCACGCGGCGGATCTGGATTTCCTCGCTGCCCTCGGTGATCCGGTAGCGGCGGTGATGGCGGTAGATGTGTTCGAAAGGGGTGTGGCGGGAGTAGCCGAGGGCGCCGTGGATTTGGATGGCGCGGTCGGCGGCCTCGCAGCACAGGCGGTTGGACCAGTAGTTGCACATGGAGACCTGGGCGGACTGGGTGAACGCGCCGTAGCGATCCATCGACCAGGCGGTTTTGTGGATGAAGGCGCGCAGCATCTCGCACTGGGTGGTGAGCTCGACCAGGGGGAACTGGATGGCCTGGTTGGCGGCCAGCGGGGTGCCGAAGGTCTTGCGCTGCTTGGCATACGCGATCGAGCGGTCGATGCAGTACTGGGCCGCGCCGAGGCTGGAGGCGGCCTGGCGGAGGCGGTTCTCGTTGAAGAAGTGCTGGACCACGGCCAGGCCGCGGCCCTCCTTGCCGAAGACCGCGGTCGCGGGCACACGCACGTCGTTCAGGACCACGTGGGCGTGGTCGGTGGGCATGTTGAAGGTCCACAGGAATTCGGCGACGGTGAAGCCGGGGGTGTCGACGGGGACCAGGAAGGCGGTGATGCCCACGCCGTCGCCGGGATTGCCGGAGGTGCGGGCGAAGACGAGGTCGGCGTCGGCGCGGTGCATGCCGGTGTTGAAGGTCTTCTCGCCGTTGAGGATCCAGGTGTCGCCGTCGCGGACGGCGGTGGTCTCCATATAGGTGGCGTCGGAGCCGTGGTCGGGTTCGGTGATTCCGAAGGCGAAGAACTTCGCGCCGGTGGCGAGGCCGTCGCTCCACTCGGATCGCTGTGCGGGCGAACCGTATTCGTGCATGAGCAGCAGACCGACATTGTTGGCGACGACGGCGTGCTCGGTCTGCAGATCACAGTGCAGGCCCAGGCCGTGGCGCGCGAGATGCTCACGGATGACGGCCATGTCGAGGTTGGAGCCCTCGCGGCCGCCGTATTCGGCGGGGTAGGCGTAGCGCAGGTGGCCCGCCGCGTCGGCGCGGCGGCGGGACTCGGCGAGCAGGTCCTCCCAGTCGGCGCTGGGCAGGCCGCCGCGCTCCCAGTCGGTGCGGGCGTCCTCGCGGCGGTGGTCGAAGAACCGGATATTGTCGTCGGCCTGCTCGAGCGGCACGATCTCCCGGTCGATGAACTCGTCCAGCTCCTCCAGATACTTCCGAAGCTGGTCGGGGAGTTCGAAATCCATGACGGTCACCTCGATGCGGTGGGGCGGATCTGCATGAGCAGATCCCATTCGATCTCGGGTATGCGCCGCCCGCTGGCGGCCATCACGATGCTCGGCACACTCCCGTCGAGGAACGAGGCGGCCTGCGCGGCCAGCATGGTGCCCCAGGCCAGCGTGCCCGCCACCTTCCACCAGCGGAAGCGGTCCGCGTCGAAAACGCCTCCGGCGGAACGATATCCGCGCACGAAGGTCTCGCGATCGGCGAAGCCGCCGAACTCGCGCTCGTCCACGCCGAACCGCCACATGCGCAGCGCCGACCACGCGGCATCGCGCATCGGGTCACCGAAGCGTCGCGCCCCTTCCCAATCCAGGATGGCGAGCAGCCCGTCGGGACCGACGATGAGGTTGCCGTTGCGAATATCGGTGTGCACCACCGTGAGCCGCTCCGGACGGTCCGGCAGATGGCGGGCCAGCCAATCCAGCGCGAGCGCGAACACGGGTCGGTCGGGCAGCAGCCGCGCCACCATCGCCTCCGCGTCGGCCAGCAGTGCCCGGGCGGGATCGGCGGTGGCGCTGCCGGGCAGCTCGGGGGAGGCCTTGTCCGCATCGACGGCATGCAGCAAACCCATTGCGCGCCCGAGCTGTTCGCCCACGAGCTCACCGATGCCGGCCTCGTGCACCAGGCGCAGCACCCGCCGGGGCACGGTCTCCCCGTCCAGCCGTTCGGAGAGCATGAACGGCTCGCCGACATAAGCCGTCGAGGTGCACACGGCCAGCACGTGGGGGACCGGCACCTCGTGCTCGCGCGCCAGCTCCCGCACGCCCGCCTCGACATCGACGGGCAGCAATTGAATACTGCCGGGCACCAGGGTGGCGACCATCCGCAGCTCACAGCCCCCGAGGTCGGCGTCGAAGGCGATATTGCGCCGCCGCGCACCCGCCGACAGCGGCTGCACCCCCGACACCGTGACCGCCCGCCCGATGTCCTCGGACAGGAATCGCGCCAGCCCCGCCGCGATATCGCCCGTCATTCGCCCTCCCAGGCGTCATAGCCCGGCTTGGCGACGGCCAGATCGGCGCGAACCTGCGCGACCAACGCCGCCCACACCTGCTCGTCGTCGCCCGTCGCGGGCGCCCGCGCGACCTCGGCCCCGAGGGTGAGCTCCCGCTCGAGCATGCGGGCCAGATGTGCCCCCACCCGCGCCTGATGCCGCAATTCCGGCGGCAGCGCGGGCATGAGCGTCGACTCGAGCAGCTCGGCGAGCGCCGTCAGCAACTCCGGTGCCGTTGGCCGATACTGCATGGCGCGCCTCCGGCGTGAATCCCGTTGTTCGGCAGGTAGTCCGGGATGGTACGGGAGAGTGGCGCGTCGCGGCCGTGAACGGCCGATCCGCTACATGAGCCCGCTCAGCCCGTCTCCGAGCGTCTTCGCGCCCAGGACCAGGAACAGCACCGACATGATGCCCGCGTGATTGCGCACCGTCCACTCCTTCCACCGGTCCAGTGTGGCGTGCGCCGTGGCGCCGCCGAAGAAGTGGACCGCCAGCGGCACCAGCACACCCAGCGACGCGATGACGATGAACACGATCACCGAGAGGGTGCGCCCGACATCGGAGCTGTCCCCCTCGGCCACGGTCACGCCGCCGACCGCCATCTGGATGATGTTCTTCGGATTGCTCAGCACCAGAATGGTTCCCAGCGCGACACACCGGCCCGGCCGGAACTCGTCGAGGCGCTGCAGCCGCGGCGGCAGCGGCCCGCCCGACTCCCATGCGTTGTGAATCTTCAACTGGCGCAAGGCCATCAGCAGCAACAGCACGCCGAAGACGATCCGGAACCACGACACCCAGGTCGCCGGCCCGCCGTCGCGCTGATGTGGGTCGGCCGCCTCACCCAGCGTCACCGCCGCGACCAGCACCACCGCCACCGCGGCCACCCAGCCCAGCATGAACGCGACCGCATTGGCTCTGCCGCGCGGCGAGGCCAGGATGAGGATTATGGCGATCAGGGCCAGCGGCGAGATGGCCACACCGACGGCATGGCTGAGTATCTGTCCGGTCGCGTGGTGCATGAATTCTCCTGGCGTGGTGGCGAACCCTCCGAAACGTACGGCGAAGGAGCCGCCGTATTCAGCAACTTAGCGGCTATTCCTGTTGGGTTGTTTGATTCCGGACCCCCGCGTTGGTCGCGGTGGTCAGCCCTCCCGGACCAGCATGGCGGTGAGCGCGCGGCGCACGGCGTCGGAGGCGGCGCGCTTGGACAGGCCGCGGCGGTCGACGAGGTGGTGGCGGTACGGCCAGCCGGCGGTGGCGTCGATCAGGTCCAGCAGTTGGTCACCCTCGTGGCGGGCCAGCTCCGGCGCGAACATCCGGCCCAGCGCGTCCCGAATGCGCGTGTCAGTCAACCGCATTCGCGCGTCGACCTCCGGGGTGCGCAGCGATTCGATGAGGCCCAGCACGCGCGGCTCGCGCTGCAGCGCGAAGATCGCCTCGCTCTGCCGCACCACCGCCTCGATGCGCTGCTCCAGCGGCAGCTCGGGATCGGCCTCGGCGATCAGCGCCTCGACCTGGTCGGACTGCAGGTCCACCGAGGCGGTGATCAGCGCGGTCCGGGTCGGGAAATGCACGAAGATACTGCGTTCGGACACGCCCGCCCGCTCGGCGATGCTGCGGGTGGTCGGATCGAATTCACCGTCGTGGACCGCGGACAGCAGCCCCTGGATGATCGCCTTGCGGGTCTGTTCCGGGTTGCGCCGGCGCTTCGGGCTCTCGCCCTTGCTCTCGCGGACGACTTTGCTCTCGCGGACGACCTTGCCTTCGCGGACGACCTTGCCCTCGCTCATGACAGGAATCCGATCACACCCGGCCGGAGCGCGCGCACGCAGGTCCGGCACTCGGTGGTGGGGGTTATGGGTAGTGTCACCCATTCAGTATATTGCAGCGAGACTGCAATAGTGTGTACGGTGGCAAACAGGCCGGAATGGCGAGCGACTGATCAGTTATCGACAGCTCGTCCCACACATGGAGACAGGAGAGCTCTGATGACCGACGAAGACCTCACGAACAACCGCGGCGACCGGAAGCCCCGCTTCCAGGTGTCCCGGCGCGGAGTGTTCGGGGTGGGCGCGGCCGCGCTGGCGGCCGTCGGGGTGGGCGCGGCCGTCGCGGGCTGCGACAGCAACAGCGACAACGGCTCCGCCGCCGAGCAGACCACCAAGGACGCGGTTGATCCGAGCAGCCACATCGTCGATCAGCAGAAGCAGGTGCAGTCCGCGCTGCCCTTCTCCGATACCCAGGACTTCGCCGACACCGACAAGGGCTTCATCGCCAAGCTCGAGCCCGATCTGGTGAAGGACGCCAAGGGAAACACCATCTGGGACAACGAGTCCTACAAGTTCATTCAGGGCACCTGCCCCAACTCGGTGAACCCGTCGCTGTGGCGGCAGTCGCAGCTGGTGGTGAAACAGGGCCTCTACGAAGTGGTTCCGGGCATCTATCAGATCCGCGGCGTGGACCTGTCGAACATGACGATCATCGAGGGCAAGACCGGCGTCATCGTCATCGACCCGCTGATCTCCACCGAGACCGCCAAGGCCGGTATGGACCTGTACTTCTCCAAGCGCGGGCAGAAGCCGGTCACCGGCATGATCTACACCCATTCCCACGTCGACCACTTCGGCGGCGCGCTGGGCGTCATCACCCTGGAAGACGCTGCCTCGGGCCGGATTCCGGTGATCGCGCCGCAGGGTTTCATGGAACACGCTGTCGCGGAGAACATCTTCGCGGGCACGGCCATGGCGCGCCGCTCGGCCTACATGTACGGCGCGGCGCTGCCCCGCGGTGAGAAGGGGCAGGTCGGCGCGGGCCTGGGCATGACCACCTCGACCGGCACCGTGAGCCTCATCCCGCCGAACAAGGACGTCACCCGCACCGGTCAGGAGGAGACCATCGACGGGGTGAAGGTGGTCTTCCAGATCACGCCGGGCACCGAGGCCCCCTCGGAGATGAACTTCTACTTCCCCGACTTCCGCGCGATGTGCATGGCGGAGAACGCGACTCACACGCTGCACAACCTGCTGACCCTGCGCGGCGCGCTGGTGCGTGACGCGCACGTCTGGTCGCAGTACCTGACCGAGACCATCAATATGTTCGGCGGCATCTCCGACGTTGCGTTCGCCTCGCACCACTGGCCCACCTGGGGCAGCGACAAACTCGTCGAATGGCTGTCGCTGCAACGCGATACCTACGCCTACCTGCACGACCAGACCCTGCGCATGCTCAATCAGGGCTACACCGGCATCGAGATCGCCGAGATGATCCAGATGCCGCCGGCCATCGAGCAGAAGTGGTACAACCACGGCTACTACGGCTCGGTCAGCCACGACGTGAAGGCCGTGTACCAGCGCTACATGGGCTGGTTCGACGGCAACCCGGCGCACCTGTGGGAGCACCCGCCGGTCGATGCGGGCAAGCGGTACGTGGACGCCATGGGCGGCGCGAGCGGCGTGCTGAAGGTGGCCCGCAAGGCCTACTCCGACGGCGACTACCGCTGGTGCGTCCAGGTTCTCAACCACCTGATCTTCGCCGATCCGAACAATGAGAAGGCGAAGATGTTGCAGGCCAGCGCCTTCGAGCAGCTCGCCTACGGTTCGGAGAACGCCACCTGGCGCAACTTCTTCCTCTCCGGCGCCTACGAGCTGCGCAACGGCAACTTCGGCACCCCGACGAAGGCCAACTCCGCCAGCATGATCAGCGCCCTGAGCGTGGATCAGGTCTTCGACTCCGCGGCATTCCTGGTCAACGGCCCCAAGGCGTGGGACCTGCACCTGGTCAACGACTGGGTCATTACCGACCAGAACCAGACCTACCGCACCGAGCTACGCAACGGCGTACTCATCCACTACGTGGTCCCCGCCGACTTCAAGGGCCCCGCCCCCGACGCCACCTTCACCCTGTCGCGGCTCGAGCTGATCGCCACCATGACCGGGGCCAAGGACATCGTGAAAGAGATCCAGTCCGGCGCGATCAAGGTCACCGGCGACCCGACCAAGCTCAAGCAGCTCAAGGACGTCATGGACAAGCCGGATCCCAACTTCAATATCGTCACCCCCTGATGTGAGGTGAGTGGTCGCGGCGTGACGGGAGTTACCGAGGCTGACGTCACGCCGCGACAACTATCGATAGGTGCCCGGGTTACAGAATCCGAATGATCCTGGCGCGCAGGATCAGTGCGGATTTCGGGTGATGCGCTGCGTGGGCTGCTCGGCCTCGGCGGCGACCGCCGCGCGCTCGACGGTCATCAGGCTCTCGGAGTGGTGTTCGGCGTAATACTTTGCGGCGCCGCCGTTCAGACCGAAGAGCGACTTGCTCCACAGCAGCCAGATCACCGCGGCCAGGTTGACCACCAGCGCGGCAATGCGCAGGAAGGTGATCTTCTCGCTGAGCTCGTAGATCTCGAGCGGCAGGAAGATGCTGGTGGCCACCACCGCGAAGTACTCGCCCCAGCGCTTGACCAGCCACAGGCCGACCGCCTCGATGATCTGGATGGTGGCATAGGCGAACAGCGCGACCGCGATCCAGATCAGGACGTTCGGCGAGAGCGTGAACGCCTTGTCGATGCCCCGGATGATCTTGGAATGGTCCGGATTGAAACCGATCTGGTCGGCGAGCTGGCGGATCAGCGGAAGATCCTTGTCCCAGTTGGCCTTCCAGTGCTCGCGGCGATGCCGCAGGGTGAGCACGCCCGCGCCCAGCAGGATCAGCACCAGCGCGCGGCCGACCCGCTCGGCCGCCAGCAGCCGCATGATGATCCGGTCGCGCAGCAGCCGCCCGCGCGGCACCTCGGGCGCGTCGTCGGCGGGCCCGCTCAGCCGCGGCTCACCCGGCACGAAATCACCGCAGCGCAGGCAGCGCCAGGATTCACCCGCCGGGGTGGCGACGTGGAGGCGTGCCGCGAGCTCGGGCTCGGTGGGGGCATAGGTCTCGTGCCCTCGGGCAGCGCAGGTCCACAGACTGAAGTCCATGCGCTGGAGCGTACCGGTCGGCGGCGCCGGAACCGGTTCGGTTGGCAGCGGGGGAGAGTCAGCCCGCCGCGAGCGCCCGCAGCTGCTCGAGATAGGTGCGGGTGCGCGGATCGCCCGGGAAGCGCTCGATCATCTCCCGCGCGGTCTCACCCGCGATCCACATGAGCGACGGCAGCGAGCGGCGCTTGCCCGCGAAGGCCAGCAGACCCTCGTCCAGGGCGAGCTCCAGATTGCGATCGCGCACCGCGACCACCGCCAGGGTCAGGTGCGCCTCGGAAACCCGCATGGGTTTGCGGATGCTGCCGTCGGGCCGGGTCGAGGTCAGGATCACCTGGCGGGCAAAGTCTTCCGCCCGCCGGTCGTCCCCGGCTACCCGGCAGCAGTCCATGGCGTAGAAGTCGAACTTCTGCGGATCGACCACGAAATGATTGTCCAGATTGGACGGATGCTCGATGGTGTCCAGAATCGAACGGCCCTGCGCCAACGCCGCTTCCACCTCGCGCCGATCGCCCAGCCGGGCCCACGCCTTGGCACGCTGCGCGGCCAGCTGGACGCCGACGCCCAGGCGGCTGGTGGTGGCGTGTGCGGCCTCGGCGGCCTCGATCGCGCCCTTGTAGTTCGCCTGGGTCAAAGAGAACCAAGCGGCCATTTCGGCTCCCCAGCCGATGATTTCGGCGTGCTCGGCCTCCTGGCCCAGCGACAGGGCCGCGCGGCGGGTGGCCTCGGCGGCGGTGCGCCAGCCCAGGTCGTAATCAACGCAACCGACCAGTAGGGCAACCCATCCGGCCAAAACCAGCACCTCCCGGTGCTGCGCCAGAGTCAGTCGACCGTCCAGGAGTGAGGTGATACGGCGCAGCCAGGCCGTCCCTTCGGTGTGCAGCTCGTGCGGATCCGCGCACGGATACTCCGAGCACAGCCGATCCGCGGTGATCCGGATGGCGTCCAGCGTGGAAGCCGACACATCGGACATCCGTAGGCGCCCAATGAATTCCAGCGTGTCCATGCCGGTGGCCGAGAGCATCTCGTCATCGCGATTGGGCCGGGCCTTGGGGAAGAACGCCGCCGTCACCGTGTCGAAGGCCGCGGCGATGATCGGGGCGTAGAAATCGTCCGGTCGGGATTCTCCGGACTCCCAGCGCCGCCAGTTGCGCAGAAGTGTGCTGTCGGTTGGCAGATTGTGACTCGACTTGGCGCGCATGGCTCTTACCGCGTCGGCTTGTGACCACCCCCGAGCATCGCGTTCGGCACGCATTCGGACAGCCCAGACAGGTCGATCGTCACCGGCGGACACGCTCTGTAGTATCTCACCAGTTAACGCCGGATGGACCCGGATAGGGCATCTGGATGTCAGTGGGTTGACATCTGCAATTGCATTCGTGATTACGCCAAGCTGTTCCACAGGGCACACTTCATGACAGCGATCCCCAATCCAACGGAGGTTCGGGTGGAAGCGTTGATCTATGGGTACGTGCGTGACGACTTGACCGATGGCCGCAGCGATGAGCTGGAGGACGCCATGTGCGGCCTCGCCCAGTCGGCCGGTCTCTGCTTCGCCGCCACGTTCCATGAATCGACCCCCGGCGACGGCACCGCGTTCGCGGAGCTGACCGCCGAGCTCAAGCGTGCCGATGCCCACCACGTGGTGGTGCCGTCGCTCGATCATCTTGCGGGCCAGACGATTCCGCGTGACATTCTGATCGCCAAGCTGGCGCACGAGGCGTCCGCTCAGGTCTGGACCGTCGAGCACTAGCCCGTTCCGCTCCGAAGACACCGCCGCACCCGCGTCGAGAACGCGGGTGCGGCAATGGTTTTCGGACAATTGGGGACATTTACCCCGAAGCGGGCTTACCTTCTGCGGACCGGTCGGTGCGGCTAGAGGCCGAAACCCCCGCGACCGCGACGGCGCAGGTACTTCTCGAACTCGGCGGCGATGGCATCGCCGTCGATCTTGGCCATGGCGTCGTTGATGTCGACCTCGGCGTCGCCGCGCTCCTCGAGCGAACGGACATACTCGGCGATCTCCTCATCGCCGGCGGTCATCTCGTTGACCGCGCCCTCCCACTCCTCGGCCTGCTCGGGCAGCCCGCCCAGCGGCACCTCGACATCGAGGACATCCTCGACCCGGTGCAGCAGCGCGATGATCGCCTTCGGGTTGGGCGGCTGGGAGACATAGTGCGGCACCGCGGCCCAGAAGGAGATGGCCGGGACACCCGCGCGCACGCACGCGTCCTGCAGCACTCCGGTAATACCGGTCGGTCCCTCGTAGCGGGTCTGCTCCAGGTTGAAGCGCTCCGCGGCTTCCTTGCTGTACGCGGTGCCGGTGACCGGAACCGGGCGGGTGTGCGGGGTGTCGGCCAGTAAAGCGCCGAGGATCACCACCGTCGTCACCCCGAGCTGCTCGACGAATTCGAGGATGTCGTTGCAGAAGCTGCGCCACCGCATATTGGGCTCGACCCCGCGCAGCAGCACCACATCACGCTCACTACCCGGGGGCGAGCACACCGACAGCATGGCCGAGGGCCACTGGATCTCGCGGGTCACCCCGTCAACCTGGCGCACCGTGGGCCGGTTGACCTGATAGTCGTAGTAGTCCTCGGAATCGAGCTCGGCCAGCGGCTGCGCGTCCCAGATCAGTTCCAGATGCTCGACCGCGCCACTGGCGGCGTCGGCGGCATCGTTCCAGCCTTCGAAGGCGGCCACGAGCACCGGATCCCGCAGCGTAGGCAGGTCCGATTCGGGTGGCACCGGGGATTCACTGGCGTTCACCCGGTCAGCCTACGGTGTAGCTCGAACTGGTGTGCATGCGACGCGCAATGTCCGACTCGGGAGTAGCACGCCACACCGACGCGGGGATTGTCCGTCCTTCCCACTACTCTTGAGTTCATGTCTGTACGCAGCCGCGCCGAATTCGACACCACCCTTTTGGACACGCTCAGGCGGCGTGTCGTGATCGGGGACGGTGCCATGGGCACGATGCTGCAGGCCGCGGATCTCACGCTCGACGATTTCCGGGGCCTGGAAGGTTGCAACGAGATCCTCAACGAAACGCGGCCCGACGTGCTGCGCCACATTCACCGCGCCTACTTCGAGGCCGGTGCCGACGCAGTCGAGACCAATACCTTCGGCTGCAACCTGCCCAACCTGGCCGACTACGACATCGCGGATCGGATCCGGGATCTGTCCGAGCGCGGCACCCGCCTCGCGCGCGAGGTCGCCGACGAGATGGGCAAGTCCGCGGACGGGACTCCCCGCTATGTGCTGGGCTCCATGGGCCCGGGCACCAAGCTGCCCACCCTGGGTCACGCGCCGTATGAGGCGCTGCGCGATGCCTACACCGAGGCCGCGCTCGGCATGCTCGATGGCGGCGCGGACGCGATCCTGGTCGAGACCTGCCAGGACCTGCTGCAGGTCAAGGCCGCGGTCACCGGTAGCCACCGGGCCATGGCGCAGGCCGGTCGCCGGATTCCGATCATCACGCACGTGACCATGGAGACCACCGGCACCATGCTGGTCGGTTCCGAGATCGGGGCGGCGCTGACCGCGCTGGAGAAGCTGGGCATCGACATGATCGGGCTCAACTGCGCCACCGGGCCGGACGAGATGAGCGAGCACCTGCGGCATCTGTCCAAGCACGCGCAGCTGCCGGTGTCGGTGATGCCGAACGCCGGTCTGCCGATCCTGGGCGCCAAGGGTGCCGAATACCCGCTCACCGCTGAGGAACTCGCGGTCGCGATGAGCCAGTTCGTGTCCGAGTTCGGGCTCTCGCTGGTGGGTGGCTGCTGCGGCACCACGCCCGAGCACATCCGGCAGGTGGCCGAGGCGGTGCGCGAGGTCGAGCAGGCCAAGCGCAATCCCGTGCACGAGCCGAGCGTCTCGTCCATCTACTCCTCGGTGCCTTTCGAGCAGGACGCCTCGATCCTGATGATCGGCGAGCGCACGAATGCCAACGGCTCCAAGGCCTTCCGCGAGGCCATGCTGGCCGGCGACTGGCAGAAGTGCCTGGATATCGCCAAGGATCAGACCCGCGACGGCGCCCACATGCTGGACCTGTGCGTGGACTACGTGGGCCGCGACGGCACCGCCGACATGGCCGAACTGGCCTCGCGGCTGGCCACGGCGTCCACGCTGCCGATCATGCTGGACTCCACCGAAACCCCGGTGCTCAAGGCTGGTTTGGAGCATCTGGGTGGCCGGTGCGCCATCAACTCGGTGAACTACGAGGACGGCGACGGGCCCGATTCGCGGTTCCAGCAGACCATGGCGCTGGTCGCCGAACACGGTGCGGCCGTGGTCGCTTTGACCATCGACGAAGAGGGCCAGGCGCGCACCGCCGAGCACAAGGTCGCCATCGCCGAGCGGCTGATCGAGGACATCACGACCAACTGGGGTCTGGAAGAGTCCGACATCATCATCGACACGCTGACCTTCACCCTGGGCACCGGCCAGGAGGAGTCGCGACGCGACGGCATCGAAACCATCGAGGCCATCCGCGAACTCAAGAAGCGGCACCCCAATGTGCAGACCACGCTGGGTCTTTCGAACATCTCCTTCGGTCTGAACCCGGCCGCCCGGCAGGTGCTCAACTCGGTGTTCATGCACGAATGCGTCCAGGCCGGACTGGATTCGGCGATCGTGCACGCCTCCAAGATCCTGCCCATGGCGCGGATTCCGGAGGAGCAGCGCGAGACCGCGCTGGATCTGGTGTACGACCGACGCACCGAGGGCTACGACCCGCTGCAGAAGTTGATGGCGCTGTTCGAGGGCGTCTCCACGGCCTCGTCCAAGGCCTCGCGCGCCGAGGAGCTGGCGGCGCTGCCGCTGTTCGAGCGGCTGGCGCGGCGCATTGTGGACGGCGAGCGCAACGGCCTCGAGGCCGACCTCGACGAGGCCATGAAAGAGGTTCCGCCGCTGCAGATCATCAACGAGACGCTGCTCTCGGGCATGAAAACCGTTGGTGAGCTGTTCGGTTCGGGTCAGATGCAGCTGCCGTTCGTGCTGCAGTCGGCCGAGGTGATGAAAACCGCTGTGGCGCACCTGGAACCGCATATGGAGGCCACCGACGACTCGGGCAAGGGCCGCATCGTGCTGGCCACGGTCAAGGGTGACGTGCACGACATCGGCAAGAACCTGGTCGACATCATCCTGTCCAACAATGGCTACGAGGTCGTGAATCTCGGTATCAAGCAGCCGATTTCGGCGATCCTGGACGCCGCGGTCGACAAGAAGGCCGATGTCATCGGCATGTCCGGGCTGTTGGTGAAGTCCACCGTGGTGATGAAGGAGAACCTCGAGGAGATGAACAGCCGCGGCGTCGCCGCGCAGTTCCCGGTGCTCCTCGGCGGTGCGGCGCTCACCCGCGGCTATGTCGAGAACGATCTCACCGAGGTCTACGAGGGCGATGTGCACTACGCGCGCGACGCGTTCGAGGGCCTGAACCTGATGGACGAGATCATGACCCGCAAGCGCGGCGGCGGTCTGGACCCGAACTCGCCCGAGGCGCTGGCCGAGGCCGCGAAGCTCGCCGAGCGCAAGGCCCGCCACGAGCGGTCCAAGCGGATCGCCGAGGAGCGCAAGGCCAAGGAGGTGCCCGTCGAGGTGCCCGAGCGCTCCGATGTGGCCGCTGACCTGCCGGTGCCCACCCCGCCGTTCTGGGGCACCCGAATCATCAAGGGCCTGGCGGTGAACGAGTACTCCGGGCTGCTCGACGAGCGGGCGCTGTTCCTGGGCCAGTGGGGTCTGCGCGGGCAGCGCGGCGGTGACGGGCCGTCCTATGAGGAGCTGGTGGAGACCGAAGGCCGTCCGCGCCTTCGGTATTGGCTGGACCGGCTGATCGCCGAGGGTGTGCTGCAGCACGCCGCCGTCGTCTACGGGTATTTCCCGGCGGTCTCCGAGGGCGACGATGTGATTGTTCTCACCGAGCCCAAACCCGATGCGCCGGAACGCTTCCGGTTCACATTCCCGCGTCAGCAACGCGACCGGTTCCTCTGCATCGCCGATTTCATTCGCTCGCGCAAGGACGCGATCGAATCCGGTCAGGTGGATGTGATGCCGTTCCAGCTGGTCACCATGGGTCAGCCGATCGCCGACTTCGCGAATGTGCTGTTCGCCGAGAACAACTACCGCGACTACCTCGAGGTACACGGAATCGGCGTGCAACTCACCGAGGCGCTCGCCGAGTTTTGGCACCGTCGCATCCGGGAAGAGCTCACACTGGAAGGACATTCGGTCGCTGACGAGGATCCCGCCGATGTGCTGGATTACTTCAAACTCGGATACCGTGGCGCACGGTACTCGTTCGGCTATGGGGCCTGCCCGAACTTGGAGGATCGGGCCAAACTCGTTGAACTGTTGGACGCCGGTCGAATCGGCGTGATTCTGTCGGAGGAGCTGCAGCTGCATCCGGAGCAGTCGACGGATGCGTTCGTCCTCTTGCATCCGGAAGCCAAGTACTTCAACGCTTAATATTTCCAGAGGTTTCCGGGCTTTCGCGCAGCGTTGCAGGGTGCTCGGCGCGAAAGCTTGCAGGAGGGGCACAACCACATGAGCGCAGACCGGCTGATTGCGGGGCGGTACCGACTAACGGATCCGATCGGCACCGGTGCGATGGGGGTCGTGTGGCGCGCGACCGATGTGCGGCTGCGACGCACCGTCGCGGTCAAGCAGTTGCTGTTGACACCGGGGCTGACCAGGTCGCAGGCCGTGGAGGCCAGGATGCGGGCGATGCGTGAGGGGCGCATCGCGGCGCGTCTGCACCACCCCAATGCCGTCACGGTGTTCGACGTGGCGGAGGAGGACGGCCAGCCCTGGCTGGTCATGGAATACGTGGACGCCGTGAGCCTGGCGGCGCTGATGCGGGAGAAGGGCAAGCTCGCACCGGTCGAGGTGGCCCGGATCGGGGCCAAGGTGGCCGAGGCGCTGGCCGCGGCCCACAAGGCCGGGATCGTGCACCGCGACGTCAAGCCCGCCAACATCCTGGTGGCCGACGACGGGACGGTGAAGATCACCGACTTCGGCATCTCGCGGGCGACCGGGGACGTCACGGTCACCTCGACCGGGTTCCTGGCGGGCACGCCCGCCTACCTGTCGCCCGAGGTAGCGCGCGGGGAGAACCCGGAACCGGCCTCGGACGTATTCGCCTTGGGCTCAACGCTTTACGCGGCCGTGGAGGGTAAGCCGCCGTTCGGTGAGGGTGACAACCCGCTCGCGGTGCTGCACTCGGTGGCGCGCGCCCAGGTGCCGCGGCCCGCACACGCGGCGGCACTGGCGCCGGTGCTGATGGATCTGCTGGCCGCCGAGGCGGAGGATCGGCCGACCATGACGCAGGCGGCGGAGCGACTGCACGCGGTCGCGGAAGGGCGGGCCCCGGCCGCGTCGATCCAGCCGACCAAGGTGCTGCCGCCGGTGGCCGCGGCCGCGGCGGTGGACAGTTCGGCCAAGACCACGGTGCTGTCCACCTCGCGCACCGGTGCGCCGAGCAATGCGGCCGACCCGACCGTGCATGTCGACATGAACAAGGGCCCGCGCGGGACCGTGCCCCGGGTACCGCCGCCGGGTGCCGGTGGTGGCGCGAAAACCGGTGGCGGGGAACGGAATCCGCGACAGCTGGCGCTCGTCGCCGTGGGTGTGGTCGGTGCGCTGATCGTGGCCACGGTGATCGCGATCGCGGTGAGCCGCAATGGCGGTGGCGGCAACGCTCCGCAGGCCGGTGGCGGCAGCTCGATCACGACGCCGGCGACCGCGCCCGAGACCTCGGCGCCCGAGAACCTCGGCCCCGCCGCGGGCGGCAACCAGTCCACGCGCGAAGGCCAGGCGGGTGGGGCGACGCACGCGCCGACCACCACGACGACTCCGCCGCCGTCATCCTCGGCGCCCCCGTCATCGTCGGCGCGTCCGAGCAGCACCGCACCGACGACCACGCCGCCGGCGCCTCCGCCCGCCTCGGTGACCTCGTTCATCCAGAGCTACTACGGCATGCTGCCCGGCAATGTGAGCGGCGCGTGGGCGATGCTCTCGCCCGGGTACCAGTCCTCCACGGGCGGGTACAACAGCTACGCCTCGTTCTGGGGCAGCATCTCGTCGGTCAGCGTGGGCGCGATCACTCCCAGCGGTGACAACCGGGCGGTCGTAACGCTCACCTATGTGCTGAAGAACGGGCAGGTCAGCACCGAGAACCGGTGGATCCAGGTGGATTCCTCGGGCGGCCGTCAGGTGATCGCCGCCTCGGGCCTCTGATCGGCCCGCCAGCTCCGGCCCCGATAGTCTGAACCGGCTCCACCCCGATCGGGTGGGGCCGGTTCTGGGTTATGCGGAGGGAGTGCGGGTCGGTGGCGCGTGTGGACGCGGTGTTGTGGGATATGGACGGAACGCTGCTGGACTCGGAGAAGCTCTGGGACATGGCATTGCGTGAGCTGGCGGGGGAGTACGGGCGCGAGCTGACCGAGGAGGTCCGGCACGCGCTGATCGGGGCCTCGGGCCCCAACGCGTTCCGGATCCTGTTCGAGGGCCTGGGCATCGAGCACACGCCCGAAACTGTCGCGCACGGCTCGGAGTGGATGGAGGCCCGGGTGACCGAGCTGTTCCACGGGCCGGTGCCGTGGCGGCCGGGTGCGCGCGAGGCCCTGGAAATGGTACGGGCAGCGGGCATTCCGATGGCCCTGGTGACCAATACCAAGCGTTCGCTGACGGAATTCGGGCTCGATACCATCGGCCGCGAGTTCTTCGGCGCCACCGTGTGCGCCGACGAAGTGCCGCACGGCAAGCCCGCCCCCGACCTGTACCTGCGCGCGGCCGAACTGCTCGGCGTCGACCCGAATAATGCTGTGGCCATCGAGGATTCGCCGACGGGTTCGATCGCGGCGCAGGCGGCGGGCTGTGCGCTGCTGGTGGTGCCGTGCGAGGTGCCGGTGCCGGACGTGCCGGGCCGCACCTTCCGGGAGAGCCTCGTCGGTCTCACCGTCGCGGATCTGGAAGACCTGCTGCGCGCGCACGCCGCCTCCTGAGCCGCCGCGTTCCCATTCGTCCAAGGCCGGACGGTCGAGGTCGTCTAACCTGCGGATATGAATGTTCAAGAGCGGCTGCGCGGCATCTGCGCCGGGCTGCCGGAGGTGACCGAGAAGCTCAGTCACGGTGAGCCGTGCTGGTTCGCGGGCGGCAAGAAGATGTTCGTCATGTTCGCCGACCACCACCACGACGACCGGCTCGGATTCTGGTGCGCCGCACCGGCCGGGGTGCAGGAGGAACTGGTGGCCGCCGAGCCGGACCAGTTCTTCCGGCCGCCTTACGTGGGGCATCGGGGCTGGCTCGGGGTGTATCTGGACGTGGCGGTGGACTGGGACGAAATCGGCGAGATCGTCGACGACGCCTACCGGACCGTGGCCACGAAACGGCTTGTGGGGGAACTGGATCGGCGCGTCGCCTCGGAATGACGCGCGACCGGCCCGGCGAGAACGCCGGGCCGGTACGGGTTTTCGGGTCAGCGCAGCGGGCCGAAGAAGGCGCGCAGGTCACCGGCCAGGTTGGCCGGGTCCTCCATGGCCGGGAAGTGCAGGCCGCGTTCGAATTCGGTCCAGTGGGCGTCGGCCGGGGCGGGGACGACGCGGCGGACCGTTTCGTCCGCGCCGAAGACGGCGAAGCCCTGCGGGACCGACGGGGGAGCGCCCCATTCGGTGGAGTGGGCCTGCTCGTAGAGGGTGTGGGCGGCCGAGCCGCCCGAGGCGGTGAACCAGTAGAGGCTGACCGTGGTGAGCAACTGGTCGCGATCGATGGGGAGGTCGGTCCAGGACTCGAACTTCTCGGCGATCCAGGCCAATTGGAGCAGCGGGGAGTCGACCAGGCCGTAGCCGATGGTCTGCGGACGCGAGTTCTGGATGGCGAGATAGCCGGAGCCTTCGCGGCGGAAGGCGTCCATCCGGTCGAGGATGACCTTGTCGATCGGATCATTGGCGTCCAGCCGATCGGCCATACCCGGCAGGAAGGTGGCGACATTCGCCGCGGTCATCGGGTCGGTGACCACGTGGACTCCGGTCACATGCTCACCGCCGAGCGCCGCGACCAGGCCGGAGACGCCGCCGCCGACATCGCCGCCGTGCACGCCGTAGCGGTCGTAGCCGAGGCGGGCCATGAGTTCGATCCAGGCGCGGGCGGTACGGGCCATGGTCCACCCGGTCGCGCTGAGCGGGGTCGAGAGGGTGTAGCCGGGCAGCGACGGGGCCACCACGTGGAAGGCCTGGCCCTCGGCAGGATCGGTCAGCAGGGTGATCAGGCCCATGAACTCAGCGATCGAGCTGGGGAAACCGTGGGTGATGAGCAGCGGCTGCGCATCGGGATGCTCGGAGCGGACATGCAGGAAGTGAATCTGCTGACCATCGATCTCGGTCGTGAACTGTCCGAAGGCATTCAGCTTGGCTTCCTGTGCGCGCCAATCGAATTCGGTACGCCAATAGTCGGCCAGCTCGCGCAGGTTGGATTCGGGGATGCCGCGCTCCCAGCCGGTGCCGGGCAGCTGGGCGGCCCAGCGGCCCCGGGCCAGGCGGTCGTGCAGATAATCCAGCTCGGACTGGGGGATATCGAGGGTGAAGGGGCGAATCTCGGTGCTCATCAAGGTGTTCCGTTCACTAGGAAGATCTCTTCCGAGACTCTTCATCTTGCGCTCGAAACCCAACGTAGGAGCCATTGCGGACGAGTTCGTTCCGCGATTGGCAGATAGCGTCTGGGAATGTTGGAAGCTCCGATCGGCCGCTGCGCCCGCTGTCGCTGCTGCAATCCCGCCGCGACTGGACCCCGGACTGACCTCGCCGCCAGCCCCGACGTCACCCGCGCACGCTCCGCAATGACATGGAGTTGATCACCCGGCTACCAACGCGGCGTCTCATCCTGATTCGCAAATCGGCCTGACCTCGGCGGTAATACCCGGTATTCTCGAGAGGTGGCTATTGATTGGCACTACCGCTTCGCCTACCTGCTCGGCGTTGCAGGGGTCGATATCGACGATGTCGTCGACGCGCTCCTCGATTGGCTCGCCGGGCAGCAACGCGTGTGGCTGCGTTCGACCGATAGTCAGTACGTTGTCATGTGGATGCGCACTGCCAGCGGGACGCCGGTGGAAATCTTGGCGCGCATCGCTGGAAGCGACCTGAATCTGGTCGCGGGACGGGTATTGAGCGGTGACCGGCTCAACGAGTTCGAGAAATGGGAGGACACCGATGAGTGACATCAACGACCCCACCACTCCGGAAGAAGTCGACGACCTACTGGATCGGCTGGTGTTCACTGACGAACCGGTCGAGTTGCCCGTGGTGGTCGGCCAGGACACCGACGGCGCGCTCAAGCCGCGGTCGGTGAAGATGACCGATGACATGTATCGCCGCGCCGGAAACCGGGCGGTCAACCTCGGCATGTCCGTGTCGGCCTATCTGCGTTCGTTGATCGAACGTGATCTCGTACAGGTCGCGCACAAGGGCAGTCCGGTCGCGGAATTGTCCCGCATCGCGGCTGAGCTGTCCCGTGCCGCGGCTGAACTCGACCACACCGCTACTGAGCTCGGCCGCACGGCCTGAGCGGTCGGTGCCGGGCATCGCCGGATCGTCTCGGGCCTGTGCCGGACGGTCTGAGCGATACTGTGCTGATTCAGATCCGGCGGTAGTGCTCGTCGAGCACAGGCACCGAATCCAACTCCGAGATCTGGTGGCCCGCGTTGCAGTGATCGGAGAGATCCTTTCCGTCCCGAGCCTGCACCACCCGCAACTCGTCGACCGAATCATTGAGTGATTCGGCGACTTTGGCCGCGTGTCGGTATCCGGGCGCATCCCGATCGGCGACGATCCATACCCGATGTGCGCCGCGCAGCCATTCGGCGTGATCCAAGTGCCAGCCGTTCGCGCCGCCCGCGTTGCAGGTGGCGGTCAGGCCGGCATGTGTGGCCGTGAGCACGTCGGCCTCGCCCTCGCAGACGAAGATGTCCCGGCCCTCCCGCACCGCCTTGATCACCTCCGGTAGGTGGAACGGAAGATGCGCGAATCCGCCGTACTCCCAGCCGGTTTCGGTACGCCGCTGCTGATAGAAGGTCTTCACGTAGCCTTGCCGATGCAACGTCCGAACCCGGAATACGCACCCGGCCGGGCTGCCGTCAGGCCATCGGTAGATATACGCGGCTACCCGGCGAGGCCGCCTGATCGGTGGTCCGAAATCCGGCTTCTGCACTGAAAGCGGCAGTCCCGCAGCCAAAATCGCCCGATCCGCCAGCCCTGGCTCAGCAGTCTCCCGAGTCACCGATCCCCGCGGTGGCGGCGGCCCATCGAACAAATCCCGCACCCCCAACCCCAGCCGCTCCAACACCTCCTCGTCGGAGCACCCCGCAAAACACCGGATCACCGTCTTCTGCCGCTGCAGGTTGTACACCACCCCCAGCGACGGCCGATGCCGCCGCCCGTCCGCCTCGTGCACCGGACACAAATAGGTAGTCCACTCGGTCCCGCGCTTCCCCGGCCCCGACACCCGATACAGCGCCCGGTTGATGGTCTCCCACGATCTCTGACTGCCCATACGCCGGTCCTCTCACTACCGGTTGTACCCGCCCGGGCCGGGCTGTCAAAGCCCCTGAATCGTGTTGTTACGCAGGTGAGAGAACGGTCGAGCAGATGTGCGCACAACTGCGCGTACGACTTTTCGGGATGAAACCGGGCGGATGGTCTCACATCAAAACTCGAGGGGCACAGGAAAAGTGAGTATTCACAATCGGGGGTTATCTCGGGCGTGTCGCGGGGGCGGGCGGCAAGAATGGGCGGCATGGTTGCGGGTGGGGGTTGGGTCGACGGGCAGGGCGCCGGCGGGCATGTGCCCGGGGGGGATTGCGAGAAGTATCCGGTGGATTGGCCGGGGGGCGAGGGGTG
>NZ_BAAFGR010000072.1:0-37202 GCF_041154655.1 Nocardia sp. JMUB6875 | reverse complement strand
GCGCCGACCACCACGCCCCCGCCGACCACCACCACGCCGGCGGGCAATGTCAACTGCGGCACCGTGACCGACGCGGGCGGCGGGACCCGCACGGTGATCGCGGTGGCCACCTCGGCGGGGACGGTGGGTTGCACGGAGGCCATCAATGTGGCGACCAAGTACGCACAGACGATCAGCACCAGCGATGTGGCGACCATCGACGGCTGGTCCTGCAACGCCCAGCCTGAACCGGCCTTCCCGTCCATGTGCGCGAAGGACGGGTTGCTGATCAACCTCGGCGCGCAGTAGGCCGAGCCCGGCATACAAAGCGGCCCCATCCGGATTCGGATGGGGCCGCGATTGTTTCGAGGGTTTACCCCTTGGCGGCCTTGAGCAGGTCCTCGATCTTGGTGAACTTCACCCGCGGACGGCCACCGGCCTTGCCCGCGGTCTTCTCGGCCGCGTCGATGGCCTTCCAGCCCTCGCGCCCGACCTGATCCGGCTGACGCTCGGCCAGCAGCGCGTCCAGCGCGGCCCGGTTGCCCTGCGGGGCGGCCAGTTTGCCGCCGGTGAAGTCCTCGATCAGCTGATCGACGGTCTCCTGCGAATCGACCCGGTTGGAGCCGATGACGCCGCGCGGGCCGCGCTTGATCCAGCCCGAGACGTACACGCCCTGAACCGGGTTGCCGTCGGCCAGGACTCGGCCCTTGGCGTTCGGGATGACGCCGTTGGACTCGTCGAACGGCACATCCGCGACGGGCTCGCCCTTGTAGCCGATCGAGCGCAGCACCAGGGAGGCCTCCAGGGTGCCGGTGCGGTCGGAGGCGCGGGCCACGCTGCGGCCGTTCTCCTCGACCAGCTCGTTGTGCACGTACTCGACGGCCTCGACCTTGCCCGCGCCGGTGATGGCGGTGGGCGAGACCAGGTAGCGGAACACGATTCGCTTGTGGTCCGGGTTGCGCTTGCCGGCGGCGTACTCCTCGGCGAGGGTGTACTTCAGCTTCAGCGACGGCTCGATCTCCGCATCGTCCAGCTGCGCCTGCGAGGCCGAATCCAGCACCAGGTCCTCGGGATCGACGATGACGTCGACGCCCTTCAGATGCCCCAGCGCCAGGAACTCCGACGAGGTGTAGGCGGCCTGCAGCGGACCGCGGCGGCCCAGCACCACCACCTCCTTGATATTGCTGCGGCGCAGCGCATCCAGGGCGTGGTCGGCGATATCGGTCTTGGCCAGCTCGTCCGGGTTCACGGTGAGCACGCGGGCCACATCGAGGGCCACATTGCCGTTGCCGACGATGACGGCGCGCTCGCCGCTCAGGTCGAACTCGCGGTCGGCGAAGTCCGGATGGCCGTTGTACCAGGCCACGAACTCGGTGGCGGAGTGGCTGCCCGGCAGGTCCTCGCCGGGCACGCCGAGGCGGCGGTCGGTGGCCGCGCCCACGGCGTAGATGACCGCGTGGTGGTGTGCGAGGAGTTCCTCGTGCGAGATGTGCTTGCCGACTTCGACATTCAGCCGGTAGGCCAGCGCCTCGCGCCGGAAGGCCGATTCGAACAGGCCCGCCACCGACTTGGTGCCCGGGTGGTCGGGCGCGACGCCGGCGCGCACCAGGCCGTACGGGGTGGGCAGCCGGTCGAACAGCTCCACCTCGACGTCGGCGCGGCGCAGCAGTTCCTCGGCGGCGTAGCAGGCCGCGGGGCCCGCGCCGACGACGGCGACGCGCAGCGTGCCCAGTTCCTTGGGCGCGCGGGTGGGCGCGACCAGCGGCTCGAAGTTGGACTCCAGCGGATGCCGCTCGAAGTACGCGGCATTGATGTCCTTGAACCGCGCCAGCGAGGCGAGCAGGTCGTCCTCGGAGAAGATCGCGTCGACCGGACAGGCGTCGACGCAGGCGCCGCAGTCGATGCACGTGTCCGGGTCGATGTAGAGCTGCTCGGTCGTGGCGAACTCGCGTTGCTCAGGGGTGGGACGAATGCAATCGACCGGACACTCGGGTACGCAGCTGGCGTCGTTGCAACAACGCTGCGTGATCACATAGGCCATATCTCGCAGATCCTCGAAACTGTCGCGTGGTGCTACTCCGCTCGGGGTTCGAGCGAGGTCGGTAGAACACGTTCTAATATAGGCGGCATTCCATCGGGTGTCGGCACTGCGATGTGACGCCACCTTCAGTGTGCCTCGAGTGTGAGCACTGTCTCGCCTCGGCACCGATCGGTACCGCTGTGAGTCCGGTCTCCGGGCTGCACTCGAGGAGACCTACCGTAATACCTATGGTGCGGACTCTCATCTTGATGCGACACGGTAAATCCGGTTATCCCGAGGGCGTGCCCGACCATGAGCGTCCGCTGGCTCCGCGCGGACGCCGGGAGGCCGGACTGGCCGGGGACTGGTTGCGCGCCACCCAGCCGGGCATCGACGCCGTGCTCTGTTCCAGTTCGACGCGGACCCGGGAGACGCTGGCGGCCACCGGCATCACCGCGCCGGTGTCCTACGAGAAGTCGATCTACGAGGCGTCGCCGCACACCCTCATCGAATTGATCCAGCTCACCGACGACGCCGTCGAGACGCTGCTGCTCATCGGCCACTCCCCCGGAATGCCGTGGACGGCATGGGAATTGGCGGCCAACCGCGACTCCGGACCGGCCGAGGAGCTGAGCGCGAAATTCCCCACCTCCGCGCTGGCGGTCATCGAATTCGACCGGCCGTGGGCGAGCGCCGACCCGGGCACGGGCGAGCTGGTGCGCTTCCACGTGCCGCGGTAGAGCCGACCCGGCGGAACCGCCGGGAGCGACTCAGCCGAGTAGCTTGCCCTTCCACACCACGACGCCGCCGAAGACCAGCAGGAGCAGCAGCGCGGGCCAGAAGCCGAGCAGCCACCACACCACGCCCAGCACCACCACGACGGGCAGCGCGGCGATGGCGGTGATCACCGGGTTCTCCTTGGCCGTCTCCAGGGCCGAGCGCGCCCTGATCCGATCCATGTCTTTTCCAGCCATGCACCCAGCGTAGGCCCGAAATCGGCGCACGCCAGGACTGATCGAAACTTCGCGCCCCCGTAGGCTTGCTTGGAGTGCACTCCAACCCGCTAGCGTCAGGGTTGGGAAGAGAGGGGCGAGACGATGAGCGCACCACCGGTACAGCAGACCACCGCACCGCGGGACATGGCCGAGCACGAGCGGCCGCGCTATTCGATCGGCGAGGTATCCGAGCGCTGCGGCCTCACCCGCGACACCTTGCGCTGGTACGAGCGCATCGGGCTGATGGACTACGTGGGTCGCGACCATTCCGGCCAACGCCGGTTCAGCGACCGGGATCTGGACTGGCTCGCCTTCATCGGGAAGCTGCGGCGCACCGGAATGTCGGTGGCGGACATGGTGAAATACGCCGAACTGGTGCGGGCCGGGGAGCACACCTATCCGCAGCGGCTGGAGATGTTCCGCCGCACCCGCGAAGAGGTGCTCGCCCAGATCGAGGAACTGCGGTCCACCCTCGTGGTCCTCGACTACAAGATCGAGCTGTACGAGGGCGGCCCGAAATGCGATCCGCCACCGGTCAAGACGAACGGCAGTGCCCGCCAAACCGTTTGAGCCTGAGCGGCCTCAGCCGACCAGGCGAATCGTGTGCCCCGTGTGGTCGGCCTTGGCGCGCAGGTAGCGCAGGTTGTCGGGATTGGCGTGAACGCCCGTCGGCAGGGTGTCGCGCACGATCACGCCCAGGGCGCTGAGCTGGCGCACCTTGTCGGGATTGTTGGTGAGCAGGTCGAGTTCGGCGATGCCGAGCGCGGCCAGCATCTGGGCCGCGGCGGTGTAGTCGCGCGCGTCCTCGTCGAAGCCGAGTTCGGTATTGGCCTGGTAGGTGTCCAGGCCCGAATCCTGCAGGGCGTAGGCGTCGAGCTTGTTGTAGAGCCCGATGTCGCGTCCCTCCTGACGCAAGTAGAGCAGCACGCCGCCGGTGTCGGCGATGCGCTCCACGGCCTCGCGCAGCTGGGGTCCGCAGTCACAGCGGGCCGAGCCGAAGACATCACCGGTGAGGCACTCCGAGTGCAACCGCACCAGCGGCGTCGCGCCGAGGTCCGGGTCCCCCAGGACCAGAGCGAGGTGTTCGCGACCGTCGGCCAGGCCGTCGAAGGTGACCGCCTCCGCGGTCGTCGAGTACCCGTCGGCGAAGGTCAGCGGAATCCGCACGCGGGTGCGGACGCTCGCGCCGACGAAGGTGCTGCTCATGCGTGCTCCTGAAGCCAGAGACCGTTCCGTTCGAGCTGAACCCCGGCGATCGCGGGGTTATTCCAGCGCGAACGATCCGCGCGGTCCGGGACGGAACGGCTCGGCCAGGACGGCCTCGCGCTGGCGGGCCAGCAACTCCCGGCGGCGGGTGAGCTCGGCGATCTGGTCGTCGATGCGATCCAGGCCGTCGCTCACCACCTTTCGCGAGTGGTCGCAGTGCTGGAAGCCGGAATCGGTAGCGCAGGGCAGCAATTCGCGGATGTCGCGGGTGGGCAGTCCGGCGTCGAGCAGGGCGCGGATGCGGTGCACGCGTTCGGGGGCCGCGTCGCCGTAGCTGCGGTAGCCGTTCGAATCGCGATGCGGGACAAGCAGTCCCTGCTCCTCGTAGTAGCGCAGCAGCCGCGGCGGGACGCCGGTGACCCGGGACAGTTCGCCGATCAGCACTGTGACCTCCCGCACATCGCGTTGACCTTCACACCCATGTGAATCCCTAACGTCGCCGGCATGACGAACATTTCTTCCCACGACATCGTCCTCGCCAAGACCCAGGTCACCGGCTCCGGACCCGCCATCGTGCTGGCGCACGGCGGGGGCGGCGGCATCGACGCCAACTTCGGCGGGCTGATCCCCCTACTCGCCCAGGATCATCTGGTGATCGGCTCCGATTTCCCCGCCGACGACACCCCGCTCACCCTGGACGGCCTCGCCGACGCCCTGGTGGCCGAGGCGGTCGCGAACGGGGCCGAGACCTTCAGCATCGTGGCGTTCTCGCTCGGCACCACGGTCGCGATCCGCGCGGCCGTCCGCCACCCCGAGCGGGTGCGGGGGCTGGTGCTCACCGGCGGCTTCGCCAAGCTCGACAATCGGGGGCTGATGAATGTCGATCTGTGGCAGCGGGCCCTGGCCGCCGGGGACCGGGAGTCGTTCGCGCGCTACGTCATGCTGGCGGGATTCAGCAAGGACTTCGTGAATGCCATTCCGGCCGAGCAGCTTTCGGAGATCCTGGCGCAGACCGCGGCGAATATCCCCGGCGGCACCGCGGCGCAGGCGGCGCTGATCGAGAAGATCGACGTGCGCGCGGATCTGGCCCGGATCACGGTGCCGACCCTGGTCATCGGCCTCACCGGCGATCTGCTGTCCGATCCGGCCAATGCCCGGGAGCAGGCGGCGGGCATTCCCGGCGCGAAGTACACCGAGTTGCCCGGCGGCCATGTCGTCATGATCGAGCAGCCGGAGGCCTGGCACGCGGAGGTGCTCGGCTTCTTCGCGAAGCAGCGCGCGGCCGCGGCCCGCTGATTTCGACGCGCGGACGCCGCGGTTCATCTGGAAGACCCCGGGCCGGAACACCCAATTTTCAGACCGGAAGGCATGGTTCACGTTCTCGGCTTACGATGCAGCCACTATGCAGTCCGTAACTCACGACCGGGTGTGGATCGACAAGCAGACGCCCGGGGTCTTCCACGCACTCGAGAGCGTCGCCCTCGCCATCCGCGAGGCCGCCACGGCCGCCGGTTTGGACCGCGCCGTCATGGAACTGGTGAACGTGCGCGTCTCCCAATTGACCGGCTGCCCCTTCTGTCTGGACCTGCACTCCCGTTTCGCGCGCGAGGCCGGAATCACCCAGCAGCAATTGGATGTGCTGCCCGCCTGGGCGCGCAGCCCCTACCTGTTCACCGAAATCGAGCAGGCCGCGTTGCAGGTCGCCGAAACAGTGACTTCGTTGCCGGATGAAGAGAGCATGCGGCGTGAGTATGCTGCTGCGCGGCAACATTTGTCGGATGACCAGATGTCTGTCCTCATCTGGGCTGCCACCACTATCGGCGCGTTCAATCGCGTGTCAATTATGAGCAAACATCCGGTGCGGGTGCGGAAGGAGAACTGAACAATGAGCGAACAGGCCGTGGCGGCCGCAGTCGTTCGCAACGACGCGCAACACCGGTACGAGGTGTGGTACGGGAATTCGCTCGCCGGGTTCAGCGAGTACCGCGAGCGGGACGACAACGACACCACCTTCATTCACACCGAGGTGGATCAGGAATTCAGCGGTAAGGGCCTGGCGAATCTGCTCGCCCAGGAGGCGATCAAGGATGTGATCGCGCGCGGCCGCGTCATCGTGCCGCGTTGCCCGTTCATCAAGAGCTGGCTGGACAAACACCCGGAATACGACGAGTACGTGGTAGGGAAGGGCATCAAGCGATGAGCGACCTGGAGCCGAAACCGGAAGCGTCACTGTGTGAATCCTCCGGGCGGCCCGGGCCGCGCGCGGAATTCTTTCCGGCGCGTGAGGTGCCGCTGGGCGGCGTCCGCGGCGTGACGGTCTTCCGGACCCTCCCGCAGCGTGACCTGCCCACCGTCGGCGCCTGGTGCTTCCTGGACCACTTCGGCTCCAGCTCGGCCACCAATCCGACCGGGCACGATATCGACCCGCATCCGCATATCGGATTGCAGACGGTCACCTGGCCCCTGGACGGTCGCATCCGGCACCGCGACAGCGTGGGATCGGATGTGGAGATCGAGCCCGGGCAGTTGAACATCATGACCTCCGGGCACGGGATCGCGCATTCGGAATACCGGGTGCCGGGCCACGTCTCGGGGCACGGATTGCAGTTGTGGGTGGCGCTCCCGAATGAATCCCGGGATATCGCACCGCATTTCGAGCAGCACCGCGAGCTGCCGACATTCACGATCGCGGATGCCGTTTCGGGCACCGTGCTGATGGGGTCACTCGGCGGCGTCACCTCGGCGGCCACCGCCTATACCCCGATCGTCGGCGCGGATCTGTCGGTCCGGGCCGGAGCCGATGCCGAACTGCCGCTGAATCCCGAATTCGAGCACGCGGTACTGGTGATCGAGGGCGCGCTGGCAATCGACGGCACGAAGGTCGAACCCGGCAGCCTGTTCTATCTGGGCAGCGACCGGTCCTCGATTCGATTGCACGACACCGAAGGCGCGCATCTGCTGCTGCTCGGCGGCGAACCGTTCGCCGAGGATCTGGTCATGTGGTGGAACTTCGTGGCGCGCAGTCACGAGGAGATCGAGCAGGCCCGAAACGATTGGGAGAAGCACGATATCGGCCGTTTCGCCGATATCGCCGGGCACACGCCCGAACAGCGGATCCCGGCGCCGCCGCTGCCCGGCCTGCATTTGAAGCCGCGCAAACGTCGGTGCGGAGTTCCGCACGAATGAATCAACGACTGCTCAGTGACTGAGTTCCGATGACGCGCAACAGATCCAATTTCTCTTGCGTATCGGTATTCGGCGCCGGGTAGTAGATCAGCACGTGACGGGTGGCGCTGGGCGTGAGCAGCGGTTCGCAGATCAGGTCCAGCACACCGACTTCCGGGTGGATCATGCGCTTGTTGTGCTCCCGCTCGGAGCGCACCTCGTGCTCACCCCACAGCGTTTCGAACTCCGGGCTCGCGGCACGCAGCCGGGCGACCAGTTCGGTCACGTCGGCATCCCCGGCGCGGCGGGCGGCGGTGGCGCGGATGGTGCCGACGTGCATGTGGCTCAACCCCTCCCAGTCCGCCTCGGGGAAGATGCGCCGGGAGTCCGGTTGCGTGAACCAGAGCCACGGAATGCAGCGGTCCAGACCGCGCTGCTGCGAATAATCCCCGGACAGCAGGGTGTGCATGCGGTTCTGCACCAGCACCTCGCCCAGATCCGAGATCACCACGGCCGGAGTGTCATCCAGCTTCGAGAGTACGTGCAGAATGGCCGGACCCACATGGCCGTCGCCGCCGCGCGCCGGAGCCTGATGCCCGGCCAGGTAGTACAGATGGTCCCGCTCGCCGTCGGTCAACCGCAGCGCCCGCGCCAGCGCGGCCAGCACCTGCACCGACGGCCGTGGCCCGCGCGCCTGCTCCAGGCGCGTGTAGTAGTCGGTCGACATCCCCGCGAGCATCGCGACCTCGTCGCGGCGCAGCCCCGGTGTGCGGCGGCGCGCGCCCGGCGGCAACCCGACGGTGCCGGGTTGCAGCTGCTCACGACGGCGGCGCAGGAAGTCCGCGAGCTCGGTGCGATCCATTCCCCCACTGTCCCCTGTCCCGGTCCCGCTATCCAGGTATCGCTGATCCCTGGATGAACGCTCCTCTCCCGAACCCCGCTCGGACGGCGCAACGTTATCGGCATGACCACGAACCTCAGCACAGTCCAGCTCGGCAAGACCGGGCCCGCCGTCTCCCGCATCGGCCTCGGGGCCATGGGGATGTCCGGCATGTACGGGGAGGCCGACGAGGCCACCTCGATCGCCACCGTGCACGCCGCGATCGACTCCGGCGCCAACCTCATCGACACCGGCGACTTCTACGGGATGGGCCACAACGAACTGCTCATCCGGCGGGCGCTGGCCGACCGCAAGCGCGAGGATGTCCTGCTCAGCGTGAAGTACGGTGCGCTGCGCGGGCCCGACAACAGCTTCGGCGGCGTGGACACCCGCCCGGCGGCCACCAAGAACTTCCTCGCCTACTCGCTGCAGCGGCTGGGCACCGATTACATCGATATCTACCGGCCCGCGCGGCTGGATCCGAACGTGCCGATCGAGGAGACCATCGGCGGGCTCGCAGACCTGGTGCGGGCCGGATACATCCGCCACATCGGGCTGTCCGAGGTGGGCGCGGATACCCTGCGGCGGGCCGCGGCCGTGCATCCGATCGTGGATCTGCAGATCGAGTACGCGCTGATCACCCGCGGCATCGAGGCCGAAATCCTGCCCACGGCACGGGAACTCGGCATCGGCATCACCGCCTACGGGGTGCTCTCGCGCGGTCTGCTCAGCGATTCCCTGCGGCCCGGACAGCGGTTCGCGCCCAGCGATTTCCGCGCCCACAGCCCGCGCTTCCAGGGCGCGAACCTCGACGCCAACCTGCGGCTGGTCGACGCGCTCGCGAAGATCGCGGCCGAACGCGACGTTACCGTGGCCCAGCTGGCCATCGCGTGGGTGCTGTCGCGCGGCGAGGACATCGTGCCGATCATCGGCGCCCGCAAGCCGGAGCGCTGGGCGGAAGCCGCTGCGGCGGCCGATATCCGGCTCTCGGCGAATGAACTGGCCGCCATCGAGGCGGCCGTGCCCGCCGACGGCGTGGCGGGCGGGCGCTACGCACCGGAGCAGATGGCCATGCTCGACAGCGAGCGCTGAGATCTATTGCCGCCGTGGGCGAATGACCGCGGTGAAGGCCGCGCTGGCCACGGGCTTGCCGGTGACGTCGGCGATCGTCACCGGCACCTCCAGCTCGATCTCGGTGCGGGACCGGATGTTCGCGCGGGTCGTCGCGATCGTCTCCGCGGACAGTTCCGAGGTGGCGCTGAACGGGCCCGCCTCACCCTTGGCGCGGGCCAGGTATTCGATGCGGCCGTCGCGGGCGACGATGAAGGTGTCGCCGAGCAGGTCCACGATGCCGGAGATGGACGCGCCCATGGCGGCGGTCTCGGCCAGGCCGAACAGCAGGGCGGCGTGGATGTCGCCATTGTGGTTGAAGTGCTCGGGACGCGCGGGCATGCGGACCACATTGCGGCCGGGCGCGTATTCGACGCCCTCGATACCGGTGAACTGGATGAAGCCGAGCTTCTGGAAGCCCGCCATCACCATCTCGCCCATGGCCGCGCTCTGCTCGTCCTTGGTGGCGCTGTCCATCATGTCTCCCGCCGATCGGAAATTGAAACCTGTTCCAATTTCATACCGGGCGGGACGCGGCTTTGTCCACGGCAGCTTCCTGCCGGATCAACCCACCACGCGGCCCTCGAGGCCCAGCGCCTCGGACGTACTGGCCATGGTCTGACGGGCCAGCCGGGGATCCTTGGCCAGGCTCTGCCCCAGCGTCGGCATGAGCCGGCGCAGGCGCGGCTCCCAGAGCTGGGCATAGCGCGGGAAGCAGCGCTCCAGCACCTCCATCATGATGACGGGAGCGGTCGAGGCCCCCGGCGTCGCGCCGAGCACCGCGGCGATCGAACCATCGTGCGAGGCAACGACTTCCGTCCCGAACTCCAGCACGCCGCCGCGCTCGGCATCCGGCTTCACGATCTGGGCGCGCTGGCCCGCGGTGATCATGGTCCAGTCCTCGGGGCGGGCGCCGGGCACGAATTCCCGCAGCGCCGCGAACTTCTTCTTGCGCCGGGCCGCCACCTGCGAGACCAGCAGCCACGCCAGGTCCTTGTTCTGCTTCAGCATGGCGGTGAGCGGCGCGATATTGTCCGGCCGCAGCGAGGCCGGGGCGTCGAAGAGCGAACCCTGTTTCAGGAAGCGCGGATTCGCGCCCGGATATGGTCCGAACAGCAGCGCGCGCTTTCCGGCGATCAGGCGAGTGTCCAAGTGCGGCATGGAAATAGACGGCGCGCCCACCGGCCCGCGGCCGTACACTTTGGCGTCGTGCTCGGCCACCACGTCGGGATTGTCGCAGCGCAGGAATCGGCCGCTGACCGGCAGCAGGCCGTAGCCGTTCGCCTCCGGAATGCCCGCCCGCTGCAGGATCTTCAAGGCCCAGCCGCCTGCGCCCGCGAATACGAAGCGCGCGTCCACCTTTCGGGTGAGGCGGTCGTTGTCGGTGCGCCAGTCGACCCGCAACTGCCAGGTGCCGTCATTGTTGCGGCGCAGCCCGCGCACCTCGCAATTGCGGTGGATCTCCACATCCTGCCAGCGCAGCCAATGGAACAGCTGGGCGGTGAGCTCACCGAAATCGATATCGCTGCCGGTGATGTCGCGGGTGGCGGCGATCGGCTCGGATTCGTCGCGGCCCGCGGTGAGCAGGGGCGCCCATTCGCCGATCACCTTCGGATCGTCGCTGAATCGCATATTCGCGAAAAGATGGTGCGCGGAAAGGGTTTCGTGGCGGCGGCGCAGGAAATCCACTTCCTCGCGGCCGCGCGCGAGCGTCATGTGCGGGACCGCGTTGATGAAGGTCGACGGATCCCGCAGAATGCCCGTGCCCACCAGCGAAGCCAGCAATTGACGGGTGAGCTGGAACTGCTCGTTGAGCACGATGGCGGGCCCGATATCGATGGAACCGTCGGGATTCTCGGTCGTGTAATCGAGTTCGCACAGGCCCGCGTGGCCGGTGCCCGCGTTGTTCCAGGCCGCCGACGCCTCCGACCCCACCTCGGGCAGCCGCTCGTAGACCGCGATGGTCCAACTGGGTTCGAGGTGTTTGAGCAGCATGGCGAGGGTCGCGCTCATGATGCCGCCGCCGATCAGAGCGACATCGTAGGGTCGCAGGGGCACCTGTGTTCTCGTTGTCATTTCCCGCTAGCACCATTCGCCGACCCGCCAGAACGCGCAGCAACCCTATCGCCCAACCCCGCCCGACGCACGCGGAGCTATCGCCCGCACCACATTTCGCGGACGCGGGGTTGCGCACCGATTCGGAATCGTCCTATATTTGCCGCAATCCAAGAGATGCTCTCCGGAAGTTGTGCCGCAGAATGAGAGCATCCACCTCCGATGAGGTGCGGAGTGGGCGGCAAGCAGTTTGTGCCCACTCATATCCTCATGGAGGTCATCCCATGCACATCGGTCTCGGACTCCCCATTTCCGATCCCATCGCCCTGCTCGACTGGGCGCGCCGTGCCGACGCCGGCCCCTTCTCCACCCTCGGTCTGCTCGACCGTCTCGTTTACGACAATCCCGAACCGCTGGTCGCCCTCGGCGTGCTCGCCGGTGCCACCAACCGCATCCGCCTGCAGACCGAGGTGCTCATCGCACCCCTGCGCGATCCCGCGCTGCTCGCCAAACAGGCCGCCACGCTGGACGTGCTGTCCGGCGGCCGGTTCGTGCTCGGCCTCGGCGTCGGCGGTCGCGCCGACGACCACGAGGCCTCCGGCACCGACCTGCGCACCCGCGGCCGACGCCTCGACCAGCAGATCGAGCTCATGCGCGAACTCTGGGCGGGTAAGCCGTTCAGCGACACCTGCGGTCCGATCGGGCCCGCGCCGCTCACCCCCGGCGGTCCCGAACTGCTCTTCGGCGGCTTCCAGCCCGCCGCGCTCGATCGCGTCGGGCGTTGGGGCGGTGGCTTTCTCGCGGCCGCCGCACCGTCCTGGGCGGGTGGGCTCTTCGACACCGTGCGCAAGTCCTGGTCCGATCACGGCCGCCCCGGCGCACCGCGCATCGTCGCCCAGGTGAATGTCGCGCTCGGCTCGGACGCCCTGGTCGACGATGCCCGCGCGGCCATGGGCGCGTACTACGAATTCTCCGGCCGCGCCGACTACATGGTCGCCGGAATGCTCACCACGCCCGGCGAAATCCGTGACGCCGTGCGGCAATTCGACGATCTCGGCGCCGACGAGGTGATGTTCTACTGCTACGGCCGCGACGCCGACCAGGTGGACCGGCTCGCCGACCTGCTGAGCTGATCGAACCGATTAGCTGACCGTCTTGCGCGCCCGATAGGCCGCCACCGCATTGCGATTGGTGCAGGCCGTGGAGCAGTAGCGCCGGGATCGATTGCGCGACAGGTCCAGCACGATGCCCTCGCAGGTCTCGTCCGCGCATACCGACAGGCGCGAGAGCTCGTCGGCGCGGATCAGGTCGATCATGGCCATGGCGGTCTCCACGGCGATGCGCACATCCAGCGGAGCCTCGGCCGGGACCGCGTGGATGTGGTAGTCGATGTCGTCGTGGCGGACCAGCCGCGGCACCGCCCGATGCTTGGCCAGCAGGCCGTTCACCAGCTCGACGGCGGTGTCGCGGTCGGCGGTGAGCAGGCGGCGCAGCGGGGTGCGCAGGGCCCGGACCGCGGTCAGCTCGGCGGCGGTGCGGGTATGCGCGCCGGTGTAGCGGTGCTTGACGAAAAAGGCGTCCAGCTGCGGGATCTCGGTCAGGGTGTCCGGGTCCTCGGCCGAGTTCACCAGCTCGACCGCCGCGGCCATGGACGCCACCGTGTCATCAGCGAAAAGCACGTTGACATATTACACGCGCGGGCCGTAGCGTCATTAGTCATGGCGACTTTGACTCATGACAGCGTGGTGGTGTCGAACCGGCTCCGCACCGGACTGCTCACCGCCGCGCTGTCGGCCTCCGCGTTCGGACTCTCGGGACCGCTGGCCCGCGGGCTGATCGACGCGGGCTGGAGTCCGGCCGCCGTGGTCATCGTGCGCGTACTGCTCGGCGCGGTCGTGCTCATGCCCATCGCCGCGGTGCAGTTGCGCGGCGATTGGAATCTGTTGCGCCGCAACGCGGGACTACTCGCTGGCTATGGACTGCTCGCGGTCGCCACCGCGCAGCTGTCGTACTTCAACGCCGTCGCGCACATGGATGTCGGGGTGGCGCTGCTCATCGAATACACCGCGCCCATCGCGGTGGTGATCTACCTGTGGCTGCGGCACGCCCAGAAGCCCGGGCGCACAACCATTCTCGGCGCGATCATCGGAGTGGTCGGGCTGATCCTGGTGCTGAACCTGCGTTCCGGCACCAATACCAGCTGGGTCGGCATCGCCTGGGCCAGTGGCGCGATGGTGGGCGCGGCCGCGTATTTCATCCTCTCCGCGCACGCCGGGGACGCGGTGCCGGGCACCGTGCTGGCCACCGGCGGACTGCTGGTCGGCGGGCTCGGCATTCTGGCGGGCGGGCTGGTCGGCATCGTGCCGCTGCACGCCACCACCGAATCCGTGGCGTTCCGGGGGTTCACCGTGCCGTGGTGGGCGCCGCTGCTGGCGCTCGGCGTGGTGACCGCGTCCATCGCCTATGTCACCGGTATTGCCGCCACCCGCATGCTGGGTTCGCGATTGGCCTCCTTCGCGGCCCTGGGCGAGGTGCTCGCGGCCATCCTCTTCTCCTGGGCGCTCTTGGGCCAGACACCCGCCGCCATCCAATTGCTCGGCGGCGCTTTGATTCTCATCGGCGTCATCGTGGTCCGCCTGGGCGAGCCGGAAGCTCCCTAGCCCGCCCCTAATTCACCGCGGCGCGTTGCTCATATGCGCCGCAACCCTTCACATCTCGAGTTGATAACGGTAGTTTGACGCAAATGTCGGGGAATCAGTCCGCAACTCGAGAGAAGCCACAGTGCGTATAACCAAATACATTGCGCCCGCCCTCCTTTGCCTGACCACCGTCACCGTCGCGGGCACCGCCACCGCGGAGCCGGTCCAGGCGCCCGAAAAGCCCGCCCTGCAGATCCAGGGCACCGATCACAACATCGGCTACGACGTGGCTCTCTCCACCGACCACCGCTCCGCGGTCAGCACCCTGCAGGCCGGGCACTTCCTCGCCACCTGGGACGGCGAGGCGGTCATCGTCACCGACGACGCGGGTGTCCTGGTGTCCACCGTCCCGTTGAAGTACGACATCGACGGCAAGACAGCGGAATTCACGCCGAAGATCGATCAGGACAACCGCCGGCTCACCCTCACCCCCGTCGCCGAGGTCGAGACGCCCGCCCGCGACATCGACGCGCAACAGCACTTCTTCGACGTGGTCCAGGCCAACATGCCCGCCGTCGCGACGGGTGCGGCGATCGGCGCGACCATCGGCTTCATCGCCGGGTTCCCGCTGGGCCTGTTCGTCATCGACTTCATTACCGCTCCCCTGCTCGCCGTCGTCGGCGGCGTGATCGGCGGCGCCATCGGACTCCAGCTGTCCGGCGGCGATCAGGCCTCCGACGCCGCCCTCGCCTACGTCGACACCCTCGCCCCCGGCGCCTCCAATGTCTTCCGCCCCCTCTTCGCCGCCGTCCCCGCTCCGCCCGCGAACTGAGTTCTCACTCCAGGAAACTCACCGATTCGACGGCCATGCTGTTGGGCCAGTGATACCACCACACGTTCATTTCGCTCGCGAGATCGAACCGGAACGTGTGGCCACTGCCCGGGCCGTCCACAATCGTCCACAGCCCGTTGGGTTGTCCGATCACCTTGCTGACACTGCCGTCGTTCCAGGCGAATTGACCCAGCGACGGCGAAGTCAGACTGTTCCAAGGCAATTCGGCGCTGAAGTGACCCGAGGCGATGCCGGGCAGAAACGGGCTGGCGCAGCCCCAGACATCGGCCTCGCGGCGGATGCTCTGCCCGGCACTGCCGGTGCCCGGAATCATGGTGCCGCTCAACACCCCACCGTGGGCGCAGCCGCCCGAGCCGCCGCCGGGATCCGCGACGGCCTGCGGTACGGACAGGGCCAGGGCCGCTGCACAGCCGGCGGCCGCAACGACACCACAACGAGCGGACATGTCATCAACTCCTCCCCGACCCGGGGACAGCGAAATCGTCGCAACCAGCATAAACCCGCCCATAGGCGAGCGATCGTGAAATGAGTTCGGCCCCCGCTCCGGAATGGAGCGGGGGCCGAATCCTATTGCCTGGCTACAGACTTAGCGGTAGTCGCTGAAGCCGTAGTCGTCCAGCGGCACCGCGGCACCGGTGGAGGTGCCGAAGCCGTCCGGGCTGTAGTAGCTGTCGTCGTAGGACGGGACAGCGTACGCGGCCTGACGCGCCTCTTCGGTGGGCTGCACCTGGATGTTGCGGTAGCGGTTGATACCGGTACCGGCCGGGATCAGCTTACCGATGATCACGTTCTCCTTCAGGCCGATCAGCTTGTCGGAGCGGCAGTTGATCGCGGCGTCCGTGAGCACGCGGGTGGTCTCCTGGAAGGAGGCCGCCGACAGCCACGAATCGGTCGCGAGCGACGCCTTGGTGATACCCATGAGCACCGGACGACCCGAGGCGGGCTCGCCACCCTCCGCGACCACGCGGCGGTTGGCGGCCTCGAACTCGGCGCGCTCCACCAGCGAACCCGGGAGGAACTCGGTCGCACCCGAATCGATGATGGTGACGCGGCGCAGCATCTGGCGGACGATCACCTCGATGTGCTTGTCGTGGATGGACACACCCTGCGAGCGGTACACCTCCTGGACCTCGTGGACCAGGTGGACCTGCACCTGACGCGGGCCCATCACGCGCAGCACCTCGTGCGGATCGGCCGAGCCCTCGAGCAGCTGCTGACCCACCTCGACGTGGTCACCGTCGGCGAGCAGACGCTCGGAGCCGTCGTCGTGCTTGAACACCCGCAGACGCTGACGCTTCGACAGCTTGTCGTACAGGACCTCGTCCGACCCGTCGTCCGGGATGATCGTGATCTTGTAGAAGCGGTCGTCGTCCTCGAGCCGCACGCGACCCGACACCTCGGCGATGGGGGCCTTGCCCTTGGGCACACGAGCCTCGAAGAGCTCCTGCACTCGGGGCAGACCACCCGTGATGTCGTCACCCGCGACACCACCCTGGTGGAAGGTACGCATGGTCAGCTGGGTACCGGGCTCACCGATGGACTGGGCGGCGACGATACCGACGGCCTCACCGATGTCCACCAGCTTGCCGGTCGCCATGGAGCGGCCGTAGCAGGTGGCGCACACGCCGGTGCCGGTGGTGCAGGTCAGCACGGAGCGGACCTTCACCTCGGTGATGCCGGCCTCGAGCAGCGCCTCCAGGGCGGGATCGCCCAGGTCGTGGCCCTTCTCGATGATGACGTTGCCCTTGGCGTCGAGCGCGTCGGTGGCCAGCGTACGAGCGAAGGTGCTGGTCTCCACGTGGGCGTCGCGGATGAGCGAGCCGTCGGCCTGCTTCTCCGCGATCGGCACCACGATGCCGCGCTCGGTGCCACAGTCGGTCTCGCGCACGATGACGTCCTGCGACACGTCCACCAGACGACGGGTCAGGTAACCCGAGTCGGCGGTACGAAGCGCGGTGTCGGCCAGACCCTTTCGCGCACCGTGGGTGTTGATGAAGTACTCCAGAACCGTCAGGCCCTCACGGAAGGAGGACTTGATCGGCTGCGGGATGAACTCACCCTTCGGGTTGGTCACCAGACCCTTCATGCCCGCGAGGGTACGAGTCTGGGTGAAGTTACCCGTGGCGCCCGAGTCGACGATCGTGATGATCGGGTTGTCGGCCGGGTAGTGCGCGCGCAGCGCCTTACCGACCTCTTCGGTCGCTTCCTGCCAGATCTTGACCAGGGCGTTGTTGCGCTCCTGGTGGTCCAGAGCACCACGCTGGTACTTCTTCTCGATCTGATCGGCCTGCGCGTCGTAGCGCGCCATGATCTCCGCCTTCTCCGGCGGAACGAGCACGTCCGACATGGAGACGGTGACGCCCGAACGCGTGGCCCAGTAGAAGCCCGCGTCCTTGAGCTTGTCGACGGTCTGCGCGACGACGATCATCGGGTAGCGCTCGGCGAGATCGTTGATGATCGCGGCCTGGCGCTTCTTCGGCATCGGCTCGTCGATGAACGCGTAGTCCGCCGGGAGCAGATCGTTGAAGAGCACGCGACCCAGGGTGGTCTTGCAGATCCACGCGTCGCCACGCTGCCAGCCGTCCGGGAACAGCTCGGCCTCGACGTCCTTGGGCGGACGCTGATCGGTCAGGCGGACCTTGATCAGCGAGCGCACGGTCAGGTCACCGCGGTCGACGGCCATCTGCGCCTCGGCGGGCGAGGCGTAGACACCGAACTCGGCCGAATCCTTGGTGGCGGCCTTGTACTCGCCCTTCGCGCCCTCTTCCAGGCGGGTCAGGTAGTACAGACCGGTCACCATGTCCAGACGCGGCATGGCGAGCGGACGACCCGAGGCCGGCGACAGGATGTTGTTCGAGGACAGCATCAGGATGCGGGCCTCGGCCTGCGCCTCCGCCGACAGCGGCAGGTGCACGGCCATCTGGTCACCGTCGAAGTCGGCGTTGAACGCCTCACACACCAGCGGGTGCAGCTGGATGGCCTTGCCTTCGACCAGCAGCGGCTCGAAGGCCTGGATACCCAGGCGGTGCAGGGTGGGCGCACGGTTCAGCAGCACCGGGTGCTCGGAGATGACCTCTTCGAGGACATCCCACACCTGGGGACGCTGACGCTCGACCATCCGCTTGGCGGACTTGATGTTCTGCGCGTGGTTCAGGTCGACCAGACGCTTCATGACGAACGGCTTGAACAGCTCGAGCGCCATCAGCTTGGGCAGACCGCACTGGTGCAGCTTCAGCTGCGGGCCGACCACGATGACCGAACGGCCGGAGTAGTCGACACGCTTGCCGAGCAGGTTCTGACGGAAACGACCCTGCTTGCCCTTGAGCAGATCGCTCAGCGACTTCAGCGGGCGGTTACCCGGACCGGTGACCGGACGGCCGCGACGGCCGTTGTCGAACAGCGCGTCCACCGACTCCTGAAGCATGCGCTTCTCGTTGTTCACGATGATCTCGGGCGCACCCAGATCGATCAGTCGCTTCAAACGGTTGTTGCGGTTGATGACGCGGCGGTACAGGTCGTTCAGGTCGGAGGTCGCGAAGCGGCCACCGTCCAGCTGCACCATCGGGCGCAGCTCCGGCGGGATCACCGGCACGGCGTCGAGGACCATGCCCATCGGCGAGTTGCCGTTGGCCTGGAACGCGGCCACGACCTTCAGACGCTTCAGCGCGCGCAGCTTCTTCTGGCCCTTGCCCGTGCGAATGGTCTCGCGCAGGTTCTCGGCCTCGGCCTCGATGTCGAAGGTCTCCATGAGCTTCTGGATCGCCTCGGCACCCATGGCACCGGTGAAGTACTCGCCGTAGCGGTCCTGCAGCTCGCGGTAGAGGACCTCGTCCACGATCAGCTGCTTGGCGGCCAGCTTGGTGAAGGTGGTCCAGATCTCGTCGAGCCGGTCCAGCTCACGCTGGGCGCGGTCGCGCAGCTGACGCATCTCGCGCTCGCCGCCGTCCTTGACCTTGCGGCGGACGTCGGACTTGGCGCCCTCGGCCTCCAGCTCGGCCAGGTCGGCTTCCAGCTTCTGGGCGCGGGCCTCGAGGTCGGCGTCGCGCTGATCGGCGACGGTCTTCTTCTCGACCTCCATCTCGGCCTCGAGCGTGGAGAGCTCGTTGTGACGCAGCTCGTCGTCGACGGCCGTGATCACGTAGGCGGCGAAGTAGATGATCTTCTCGAGATCCTTCGGCGCGAGGTCGAGCAGGTAGCCCAGGCGCGACGGGACACCCTTGAAGTACCAGATGTGGGTGACCGGCGCGGCCAGCTCGATGTGGCCCATGCGCTCACGACGCACCTTGGCGCGAGTCACCTCGACACCACAGCGCTCGCAGATGATGCCCTTGAAGCGGACGCGCTTGTACTTACCGCAGTAGCACTCCCAGTCCCGGGTGGGACCGAAGATCTTCTCGCAGAAGAGGCCGTCCTTCTCCGGCTTCAGCGTGCGGTAGTTGATGGTCTCCGGCTTCTTGACCTCGCCAAACGACCAGTTGCGAATGTCTTCGGCGGTCGCCAGGCCGATCCGGAGTTCATCGAAGAAGTTGACGTCTAGCACGTAACTTCCTTTCCCCTGTTCGGGTTGAGTATGAGCAAAAGTGCAAAAGTCGTTGCCCCGGAGGCCCTTTCGGGCCTCCGAGACCGATCGCTCTTACTGCGCCAGGTCGTCGACCGTCGCAGCCTCGTTGCGGGACAGGTTGATACCCAGGTTCGCCGCGGCGCGCTCCAGGTCCTCGTCGTCGCCGTCGCGCATCTCGATGGCGGCGCCGTCCGAGGACAGCACCTCCACGTTCAGGCAGAGCGACTGGAGCTCCTTGAGCAGAACCTTGAACGACTCCGGGATACCCGGCTCCGGGATGTTCTCGCCCTTGACGATGGCCTCGTACACCTTCACGCGGCCGACCACGTCGTCCGACTTGATGGTGAGGAGTTCCTGCAGCGTGTAGGCCGCGCCGTAGGCCTGCATGGCCCAGCACTCCATCTCACCGAAGCGCTGACCACCGAACTGCGCCTTACCACCCAGCGGCTGCTGCGTGATCATCGAGTACGGACCGGTCGAACGCGCGTGGATCTTGTCGTCGACCAGGTGGTGCAGCTTCAGGATGTACATGTAGCCGACCGAGACCGGGTACGGGAACGGCTCGCCGGAGCGGCCGTCCAGCAGGATGGCCTTGCCGTCGTCGTTGATCATCTTCTCGCCGTCGCGGTTCGGCAGCGTCGAGCCCAGCAGGCCGGTCAGCTCCTCCTCGCGCGCACCGTCGAACACCGGGGTGGCGATGTTCGTGTCGGCGGGCTGGCCGAGCATCTCCTCGGGCAGCTTCTTGGCCCAGTCGGGGGCGCCCTCGACCTGCCAGCCGGTCTTGGCGATGTAACCCAGGTGGGTTTCCAGTACCTGACCGATGTTCATACGACGCGGCACACCGTGGGTGTTCAGGATGATGTCGACCGGGGTGCCGTCGGGCAGGAACGGCATGTCCTCCTGCGGGAGGATCTTGCCGATGACGCCCTTGTTGCCGTGGCGGCCGGCCAGCTTGTCGCCGTCCTGGATCTTGCGCTTCTGCGCGACGTAGACGCGCACCAGCTCGTTGACGCCCGGGGGCAGATCGTCGTCGTCGTCACGCGAGAACACGCGCACGCCGATGACCTTGCCGGACTCACCGTGGGGCACCTTCAGGGAGGTGTCGCGAACCTCGCGGGCCTTCTCACCGAAGATGGCGCGCAGCAGGCGCTCCTCGGGGGTCAGCTCGGTCTCACCCTTCGGGGTGACCTTGCCGACCAGGATGTCGCCGTCGCGGACCTCCGCGCCGATGCGCACGATGCCGCGCTCGTCCAGGTCCGCCAGCACCTCGTCGGAGACGTTCGGGATGTCCCGGGTGATCTCCTCGGCGCCGAGCTTGGTGTCGCGAGCGTCGATCTCGTGCTCCTCGATGTGGATCGAGGTGAGCACGTCGTCCTCAACGAGGCGCTGCGACAGGATGATCGCGTCCTCGTAGTTGTGGCCTTCCCACGGCATGATCGCCACGAGCAGGTTCTTGCCCAGGGCCATCTCACCGTTCTCGGTGCAGGGGCCGTCGGCGAGCACGTGCCCGGCCTCCACGCGCATGCCCTCGTCCACGATCGGACGCTGGTTGGCGCAGGTGCCCTGGTTCGAGCGCTCGAACTTGCGCAGGCGGTAGCTGCGGCGGGTGCCGTCATCGTGCATGACGGTGATGAAGTCGGCCGAAACCTCTTCCACCACACCGGCCTTCTGGTTCACGACCACGTCGCCGGCGTCGACCGCGGCGCGCAGCTCCATGCCGGTGCCGACCAGCGGCGACTCGGAACGGATCAGCGGCACGGCCTGACGCTGCATGTTCGCGCCCATGAGGGCACGGTTGGCGTCGTCGTGCTCGAGGAACGGAATCATGGCGGTCGCGACCGACACCATCTGGCGCGGCGAGACATCCATGTAGTCGATGTCCTTGGCGGGGACGTATTCCATTTCCTCGTTGCCGTGGCGGGCGAGGACGCGCTCCTCGAGGAAGTTGCCGTCCGCGTCGACCGGCGAGTTCGCCTGGGCGCGGATGTGGCGGTCCTCCTCGTCGGCGGTGAGGTACTTGACCTCATCGGTGACGCGGCCGTCGACGACCTTGCGGTACGGGGTTTCGATGAAACCGAACGGGTTAACCCGCGCGTAGACCGAGAGCGAACCGATCAGGCCGATGTTCGGGCCTTCCGGGGTCTCGATCGGGCACATGCGGCCGTAGTGCGACGGGTGGACGTCACGGACCTCCAGGCCGGCGCGCTCACGCGACAGACCACCCGGGCCCAGCGCCGACAGACGACGCTTGTGGGTCAGACCCGAGAGCGGGTTGTTCTGGTCCATGAACTGCGACAGCTGCGAGGTGCCGAAGAACTCCTTGATCGCCGCCACGACGGGACGGATGTTGATCAGGGTCTGCGGGGTGATGGCCTCGACGTCCTGGGTGGTCATGCGCTCACGCACGACGCGCTCCATGCGCGAGAGACCCACGCGGATCTGGTTCTGGATCAGCTCGCCAACCGTCCGCAGACGACGGTTGCCGAAGTGGTCGATGTCATCGACCTCGACCGGAACCTCGACGCCGCCGGGGACGGTCATGAGCTTGTCGCCCTGGTGCAGGCGGACCAGGTACTCGATCGTCGCGACGATGTCTTCCTTGGTCAGCACCGAACCCTGGACGGGCACACCGGCATTGACGCCCAGCTTCTTGTTGACCTTGTAGCGGCCGACGCGGGCCAGGTCGTAGCGCTTCTCCTTGAAGAACAGGTTCTCCAGCAGGGTCTGCGCGGACTCCTTGGTCGGCGGCTCGCCCGGACGCAGCTTGCGGTAGATGTCCAGCAGCGCCTCGTCCTGACCCGGGGTGGAGTCCTTCTCGAGGGTGGACATCATGATCTCGGAGAAACCGAAACGCTCGGTGATCTCCTCGGTGGTCAGGCCCAGGGCCTTCAGCAGCACGGTGACCGGCTGACGACGCTTGCGGTCGATACGCACGCCGACGGTGTCGCGCTTGTCGACGTCGAACTCCAGCCACGCGCCGCGCGACGGGATGACACGCACCGAGTGCAGGGTCTTCTCGGTCGACTTGTCGATGGACTCGTCGAAGTACACACCCGGCGAACGCACGAGCTGCGACACGACCACGCGCTCGGTGCCGTTGATGATGAACGTGCCCTTGTCGGTCATCATCGGGAAATCGCCCATGAAGACCGTCTGAGACTTGATCTCACCGGTGTTGTTGTTGATGAACTCCGCGGTCACGAACAGCGGCGCCGCGTAGGTCATGTCCTTGTCCTTGCACTCCTCGATGGAGGCCTTGACCTCTTCGAAGCGCGGGTCGGAGAAGGACAGCGACATGGAGCCGGAGAAGTCCTCGATCGGAGACAGCTCCTCGAGCACCTCCTCGAGGCCCCCGACGGGGTTTTCGACGTCGCCGCGCGCGATGGCACGCTCACGCCAGTCTGCTGAACCGACCAGCCAGGCGAACGATTCGGTTTGTAGATCGAGAAGTCCGGGAACCTCCAGGGGTTCGCGAATCTTCGCGAAAGACACCCGCTTCGGGGCTCCGGGGATACCGGCCTTGGTCTGGGTGGAGACTGCCAAGATGCGTCCTTCCAGCACCTCACGCGCGTCGCGTGGTGGTCCGCGACCGTCGCTTGTCTGCTACGAATTCCGCTGGTTACGACCCGAACGAAACCCGAACAGCAAACAGCGGAAGTAACACCGGAAGGTGGAACTTTCGTGATGCGATCGAGGTATGGACAGGAGGCAGCCAGCGCAACGTCCAAAACTACACCCAAACCTACGGGGGTGTCAAAGTACCACCCGTGGCGATCCGCGGGCGGCAACTTCGCCCCGGTGTGTCTGTGTCGATATCCGGCGATCAGAACGCCCCTACCAACACAGCGAAGTGACGGTCTTCACCCGGTTTCGGTCGGGCGAGGAGTCCGCTGGCTGCGTTCACGAGGCCCTGGCCGACGTCCTGTCCTTTGTGACAGCCGCCGCTGTTGTGAATAGCGTGACTGGTCGGACGAAACTCGTCAAGTGGCGGTCCGAGTTGACAAATCGCGAGATCGCCTGTCCCGCTACAAGATCACGTCACGACGTCGCACGATGCCGGAAAGACACCGGTCGGAGATGCCTTCCGGCGATTAGTTGCCGATGATCGCGGCGATCACTTGTCGGTGATCTCGGCGGCCAGCCAGTGGCCGTCGACCTTCTGCATACGCAGCACGATCGGGCCCGATGCGAGGGGTTCGGGCTTGCCGTCCTTGACGGCGGAGATGTTCAGGTTGACCAGCAGTTCGGCGTGGTCGCCGGTGAGCAGGGTCACGCCGATCGGGTCGGTCTTGACCTGGGTGTCGGTCTGGGTCTGCTTGATGGTGTCGACCGTGGTGTCGACGTACTTGGCGAAGTCCTTCTGCATCTTGTCGGTGAGCACCGAGTTGACGCCGGCCTTCCACTTGTCGATCTCGGCGGCCTTGTAGCCGTAGAGCGTGGTCAGGGCGTGGTCGGCGGCGGCCTTCACCTCGTCGGTGGCGCCGTTGTCGACATAGGCCAGATTGCCCGAGTCCGAATGCGGCTTGCTCACCCAGTGATTCACCGCACCCGCGGCCGCGAAGGCGAGCAGCAGCACCGACAGTCCGGCGCAGACCGTGGCGACACCCCAGTTACGCCAAAATGCGCCCGGCTCGGTCGCCTTGGAATACTGTTGCCGGGCAGGGTTTTTGGACAGGCTCGGACCGCGCGGGGTGGAGCGCGACGCGGACCGGGAGGAACGCTCGGAGGTGGACCGGGCGTTGCCGGTGTCGCCGGAAGCCTTGGCCCCCTTGGCATTGACGTCCGCGGCGGTGGTGCGGGACGCGGTGCCGCGCTGCGCGGCCGGGCGGCGCGGGGTGGTGACGCGGTTGACGGGGCGTTTGCGATCGGCCATGGGTCACTCCCTCCTAGTTGCCCGGTGCGGGGGTCGAAGTCTGCGGGGTCGAACCCTGTTGCGGCGCCGAGGTGCCCAGCGGCACCGGCTCGCCCAGGTTCTGGGCCTTCTCGGCCTTCCAGGTGCTGCCGACCTTGACCAGGTCCAGCGTCCAGAGCTGGCGGAAGGTGGCGGGCTGGCCGCCGGGCCAGCTGCGGGTGATCTTCAGCACGGCGAAGGCGGAGGCGTGGTCGCGCTCGCTGTTGAGCGAGGTGAGCGTGATGCCCTCGACGTCGGCCTTGATCCGGGTCTTGGAGTCCTGGGCGGTCTGCTTGAGCTGATCCTGCCCCTCCTCCTGCTGCTTCAGCAGGTCACCGGTCATGGATGACCGGATATTTGCCAGCGATCCGTCGATATCGTCCGGATTGATGGACATGAGATTGACGGCGGCCTGCCGGGCATCGGTGAGCGCGGCGTCGCGGGCCTGGGCCCGGGTCTCGTCCCGGTGATCGCCGAACCAGAGGAAGCCGAATACGGCGGCCGCGATGACGGATACGACCAGCAGACCGGCGGCACCCACGGTGACGAGGCTGCGGCTGTCCGACCGCTCGGGCCCGGCGGGCTGATCCAGCACCACGGTCGGCTCCTCCGGGGTGTTTTCGGGAACCGACGGGGTCGTCGGCTTCTCGAGGTTCGCCCCCGATTCGCTGTCCTTGTGCTGGCTCACGCCGCCACCATACTTTCCTCTCTTCGCGTCCCAGCTGGGAGTTCCGTCACCGGGTGCGGGTCACCGCTTGGGCGTGATGCCCATCAGGGTGGACAGCTGGGTCGCGACCGGGTTCAGGTTGAGCTTGTCCGGGTCGTACTTGGGCTTGTCGTCCCACGGCTGCGGGACGCTCGGGTCGGCCAGCTCGGCGCGGGCGCCGCCGCGCACGTCGGTCTCGCTGCCCTGGGGCACCGCGCATCCGGCCTGCGTATTGAACGGGAAGTCGTCGCGGGTGTCGTCGAAGTTCGGGTTCTGGGCCTTCATCTGCTCCAGAATCCGTTGCGTGCCTTCGTATCCCACGGTGCAGGCGGGCGGGTTGTTGGTCTCCAGCACCAGGCCGAAGTGGGTGGTGCCGTCGCCGGGCGCGGTGGAGGAACCACCGAGCGGCAGCAGCGGCAGCATCTGCAGGACCGGGCCGAGGGCGTAGAACTTCGGCGAGATGGCCAGCAGCAGGATGCGCAGGTTGGTCAGGTCCTTGGTGAGGGCCGGACCGCTTTCGGTCAGCAGGCGCTGGATCGAGGAGGCCGCGTCGGTGCCGGTGCCGATGAGTCGGCGGATGTCCGGGTCATTGGACTTCAGCTGCGCGGTCAGCTGGTCGAGGCCGTCGCTGAAGCGCAGGATCGCCGGGGACTGCTCGGCCTGGGTGGCCAGCACGGTATTGGCGGAGCGGATCAGCGCCAGGGTCTGCGGCAGGTTGTCGATGCCGGTGGCGGTGAACTTGTTGAGCGAGTCGACCAGGATCTTGAGATTGTCGCCCTGCCCGTCGAACGCCTTGCCCAGCTCGGTGATGGTGGCGGACAACGCCTTCAGGTCGGTGGTGTTGGCGAAGTGGTCGACGCTGGTGAGCAGATCCTCGACATGGATGGGCGTGGTCGCGCCGTCGATGACCGAGCCTTCGTGCAGATACGGCGAGGTGTCGCTGGTCGGCATCAGGTCCACGTACTGCTCGCCGATGGCGGAACGGTCGGCGATGGCGGCCTTGGCGTTGGCGGGGATCTTGGGCTTGCCGGAGTCCATCTCCAGGGTGATGAGGACACCGTCGGGGGTGATGTCGAGGTTGCCGACCCGGCCCACGGGGACGCCGCGGTAGGTGACCTCGGCGCCCTTGGACAGGTTGCCGGTCTCCTTGGCCAGGACCTTCACCTTGTACAGCCCGAAGCCGAGCATGTTGTCCAGGTGAACGTATTTGGCGCCGACGAACACGACGCCGATGACGGCGATGATCGCGAAGGCGATCAGCTGATTGCGCACCAGACGTGTCATCGCGGACCACCCACTCCCAGCTGCTCGAGGATCGATCCGAGCGGATCTGTCGGGCCGGACGCCCCGGTCGGCCGCGCCACGGTGGGCGGCAGCGGCAGCAGCGAGACCGTCGGCCAGCCGCCGCGCGGCCCGTTGCCGTTGTAGTACGGGTTGGTCGGATCCACGTTGACCTGGCGGCCCGTGGGCGGGATGTAGACCGGATCCTGCTTGCCCACACCGAGATTCGACAGCAGGGTGCCGATCTGCAGATCCACCGACAGCCAGGTGTTGACCTGGCCGCCGAACGCGGACTTGATCGCCTCGTCCGGGAACGGGTACGTGGGGATCAGCGGGAACGCGGTCACCAGATCGTTGGCCGAGCCGCCCAGCGCCTGCAGCGTGGGCCGCAGCGAGGACAGGTCGGTGATCAGGTTGTCCTTGGAGTGGTTCAGCACGTCGAAACCGGCCTGCCCCACCCGATCCAGCTGCTGCAGCATCGAGATCAGCTGCGGCCGTTGCTCGTTGAGGATCTTGATGCCGGCGGGCAGCTCGTCGAGGATCTTGGAGATCTGGGTGGTCTGCTGGCCCACCCGGCTGCTCAGCGTGTCGAGGCTGTCCAGCGCGCGGGTGATATTGCCGACCTCGTCGTCGAGGCCCTTGATCAGGGTGTTGGCCTGGGTCAACAGATCCCGGACCTTGCCTTCGCGACCGCCCAGGGTCTTGTTGAGCTCCACCACGATCGGCTGCAGCTGCGCCACGCCGCCGCCGTTGAGCAGCAGCGAGAGCGCGCCCAGCACCTGCTCCACCTCGGTGGCGGTGCGGGTGTTCTCGACCGGGATCTTCGCGCCGTCCTTCAGCTTGGCCGGATCGGAATCCTTTGCCGGAGCGGACAGTTCGATGTACTTCTCACCCAGCAGGTTGGTCTGCTTGACCTCGGCGCGGGCATTGGCGGGCAGGTTCACGTCATCGTTGACCAGCACCTGCACGCTGGCTTCCCAGGCGTTGTCGGGCGCGATGCGGATCTTGTCGACCCGGCCCACGGCCACGCCGTCCACCTTCACCGTCGACTGCGGGACCAGGTCCAGCACATCGGAGAAGCGGATGTCGAGGTGCATGGGGTGCTTGCCGACGTTCGGGCCACCGGGCAGCGGAATGCTGTCCGCGCCGCAGCCCGCGGCCACCAGGGTGACCGCGCCGAGCGAGGTGGCCATCAGGGCGGCACGTTTCACCCGGCCCCCGCGAATGCGCTTGGCGCTCATCGCTGCCCACCTTCCTGCTGCGACGGCGGCTGCTGGTCGGACGGATTGCCGGGCACCGAGCCGGGCACCGCGTTGCGCTGCTCGTTCTCGCCGGACAGGATGCCGAAGGGCAGCACCAGCGTCGGCGTCTTCACACCCGCGGTGAGCTGATCGGTGATCACCTTGCAGTTGTTCAGGATCGGGCCCAGCTGGCGCGAGATGGCGTCGAACTTGGGGTCGCCGGGACGCAGCTTGCCCAGGTCCAGCATCTTGCAGATGACACCGAAGGGGTCCTGCAGATCGGTGAAGTTGGGCCGCATGTCCAGCGTGCCGGTCTCGGCGTTGTGGACGTTGATCAGGTTGCTCAGCGCGGTCGGGATGAGCGGCAGCGCCTTGGCCAGATCGTCGCGCTGGTCGGCGAGGGTCTGGGTGAGCTTGGTCAGCGCATCGGCGTTGGACTGCACCAGTTCCCGATTGTCGTCGATGAACCGGGCCACGTCGCCGAGCGCGACCGACAGCAGGCTGAGCGCGTCGCCGAGGGTCTGGCGCTCATCGGAGAGGAACCCGGCCAGCGAGGCCAGCTGGGTATTGAAGGTCCGCACCTGGGAGTCGTTGTCGGCCAGGGTCTGCACGAAGGTCTGCAGGTTCTTGACCGTGTCGAAGATGTCGCCGCGCGAATCCGAGAGCGCGTGCGCGGCCTTGGACAGCTGGGTGAAGCTGTTGCCCAGCGCCTCACCGTTGCCGGAGAGGTTGTCCGCGGAGGTGCGCACCAGCTGGTTCAGCGCGCCGTCCTTGTTGGCGCCGTTGGGGCCCAACGCATCCGAGAGCTCCGTGATCGACTTATAGAGCCGGTCCACCTCGACCGGGGTGGCGGTGCGGTCCTTCGGGATCTTGGCGTCGCGGCCCATCTTGGGTCCGCCCTTGTAGGCGGGCGCGAGCTGGATGTAGCGGTCCGACACCACCGACGGGGTGATCTGGGCGGCCTTGGCGTCGGCCGGAATGTCGTATTTGCGATCGACTTCCATGACGACCTGGACGATGTCGCCCTTCGGCGTCACCTTGGTCACGTGGCCGACCGGCACGCCGAGGATGCGGACGTCCGAACCCTCGTAGATGCCGATGGACTTGTCGAAGTCGGCGGTGATGGTCGTCGTGTTGAGCTTCTGGAAGCCCCACCACGCGACCGCCGCGAGCGCGACCCCGAGGACGGCCACCAGGGCGATGACCTTGTTCTTGGTGCTGGTGCCGCGCACAGCGGCCAGCGGATTCTTCGCCACGGGTTAACCTCCCAACTTTCGGATCGGATCGCGGTAGCCCGGAACATCCGGCAGCGCGGGCGGAATCAGGTTGGTGATGACCGCGTCGAACCAGCGGCCGGTGCCCAGCACATTGGAGTACAGCCCGTAGAAGGGCGCCGCCAGGGTGAGGGTCTTGGAGATATCGGCCTGATGGTCGTTGAGCAGGTCGATGGTCTTGTTGAGGTTGGTCAGCGCCGGGCCGATCTGCTCCTCGTTGTCCTTGACCAGCGCGGTCAGTTCCGCCGCAATGGTTTTCGCGCCGGTGAGCAGCTGATGGATGGCCTGCTGGCGCACGTTCAGCTCGGCCAGCAGCTCGCCGCCGTTGGCGATGAGCCGCTCGAACTGCTGATTGCGGTCCGCGAGCACCTTGGAGGTGGTCTTGGTGGCGGCGAACAGCTTCTTCAGCTGATCGTCACGTTTCGCCAGGGTTTCCGAGAGCCGGGCGACACCGTCGATGGAGCCGCGCAGTTCCGGCGGGGTCGCCGAGAACGCGTCGGAGAGCACCTGGAAGCTCTGCGCGAGCTGGGTGGTGTTGGTCTCCTCGATGTTCTTGGCGGCGTCGCTGAAGGCGTCCACCACGTCATAGGGAGACACGGTGCGCGACAACGGGATCACGTCCGAGGGGTTGAGGATCTTGGTGCCCTTGGGGTCGAGCGCCAGATACTTCTGCCCGAGCAGCGTCTTGATCTGGATGGAGGCGGTGGTCTCGTTGCCGACCCAGGCGTCCTGGGTGCGGAAGTCCACCAGCACCTTGTCGCCCTTCAGGCGGACGTCGGAGACCGAGCCCACCTTCACACCGGCGATGCGGACCTCGTTGCCCTTCTTCAGGCCCGCGGCCTCGGAGAATTCGGCGGTGTACTTGGTACCGGCCGACAGCAGCGGCAGCTTGTCCAGGCTGAACGCGGACATGGTCACCAGCAGCACCATGAGCAGGCCGAGCCCGCCCATGAAAACCGGACTGCGCTTGCCCAATACGACGCGGTCGTCCATCAGCGGCCTCCCTTCCCATGGCAGCGCGGGGCCGGATTCGTGTAGATCGGCTGATTCACCGTCGGCATGTTCTGCAGTGCGGGCGGGAAGTTCAGCTGCGGCGCGTCCTTGAGCCCCGGCCCGGCGACGATATCGATGCCGCACAGGTAGAACTGGAACCACGAGCCGTAGGACGCCGCGCGCCCGAGCTTCTCCATCTTGATGGGCAGGTTGGTCAGGCCCTCGTCGACCTCGTCCTTGCGGTCGTTGAGCGTGCCGGTCAGCTGGTTCAGGCCCGCGATGGCGCCCTGCAGGTTCGGCCGCACCGGGACCAGCAGGTCCGCGGTGGCCGAGGCCAGATTGCCCAGCGAGGTGACGGCCGAGCCGATGGTGCCGCGCTCCGCGTTCAACCCGGTGACCAGCGCCTCGGTATTCACGATCAGCTGGTCCAGCTGGTCGCCGCGCGAATTGATGCTGTCGAGAACGGCATTCAGGTTCTTGATCAGCTCACCGATCACCGCGTCCTTGTCGGCCACCTTGTTGGTGAGCGAGGCGGTATTGGCGACCAGATCCGCGATGGTGCCGGATTCGCCCTGGAAGACCTGGATGATCTCGTAGGACAGCTTGTTCACGTCCTCGGGCGTGAGGGTCTGGAACAGCGGCCGGAAACCGTTGAACAGCTCGGTCAGATTGACCGCGGGCTTGGTGCGCTCCAGCGGAATCGTCGCGCCCTTGTTCATCTTGTGGCCCTGCTGTCCGGTGCCCTGCTCCAGCGCGATGTAGCGCTGGCCCACCAGGTTCCGGTACTTGATGGTCGCGGTGGTGGAGGCGGGCAGCCAATCCCGGTCGGTCAGTTCGAATTCCACATTGGCCAGGCGCTTGTCCACGATGGACACATTGGTCACCTTGCCGACGCGGACACCGGCGATGCGCACCTCGTCGCCCTTGTTCAGGGAGGTCACATCGGTGAAGCGGGCATTGAACTTGGTGCCGCCGCCACCGTAGTTGGCGATGGTCAGCGCCAGCACGCCCGTCAGGAAGACCGTGACGAGAATGAAGGCGATCAGTTTGGTCAGCGTCGGCCCGAGGCCGCGCAGCAGATCCTTCACTTGACGCTCACCTCACTGCCGCGGAACGCCGGGGCGGCGATCTTGGTCACCCAGCTCGGCACCTGCTCCGGCGAAACACCGTGCGCGGCACCATAGATCGCGCCCAGGGCCTGCGACTCCTGCGGCGAGTAGGCGGTGGTCGGCGTGTAGGGGCCGTACACCTTGTACTGCGGCTCGGGCATCTTGCCGATGTTCTGGTCGCCCGGATTGCGGGTGGGCGGCTGGTAGGAGCCGTCATTGGCGGAACCATTGGTGTACTGGCCCGGGTCGGTGCCCGGCGGGTACATCGGCACGCACATGGGGCCGCGCGGATCGAACCAGCGCGGCTCGTCCTGGTTGGGGACGTAGCGGCCGCGCGGATTCACGATCGATACGCTCACCCGCGAGCCCGGCAGGTCGGTGCCCTTGCCGAAGATCTGGTCGATGCGCGGCTTGAGCTCCGCGAAACCGGCCAGCGCGCAGCTGTAGGCGGGCGAGTACTTGGCCAGCGCCTCGAGCGCGGGCCGCGAGTCGGCGGCCACGTCGATGATGTTGTCGCGGTTGGCGAGCAGGAAGTCGGCGGTGGTGGCGGCGCTCGGGGTGAGCGTGGCCATCAGGGTGTCGATCTGCGAACGCTTCTGCACGATGGTCGCGTTGGTGGTGCGCAGGTTGTCCAGCGCGTCCACCAGCTGCGGTGCGGCGGCGGCATAGGTGGTCGCCACATCGGCCAGGCTCTTGAGATCCTGTTGCAGCGTGGGCATCTCACCGTTGACCTGCGTGATGATGGTGTCGAGCCGGTCCACCGTCTTGCCCAGCTCCTCGCCCTGACCCTGCAGCGCGTTGGACAGCGCGCCCAGCGTGGAGGACAGGTACTGCGGCGGAATCGCCTGCAGCAGCGGCAGGATGTGGTCCAGCAGCTGGCTCACCTCGACGGCATTGCCGCTGGTGTCCTGGTGCAGGGTGACGCCCGCGGTGAGGTGCCCCTGCGGGTTCTCGGGCCACACCAGATCGATGTAGCGCTCGCCGAACAGCGTCTTGGGCAGCAGTCGCGCGGTCACATTGGCCGGGATCTCACTCGCCTTGGACGGGTCGATGGCCAGGTCCAGCTTGACGTTCTTGCCGTCGTAATCGCTGGACCGCAGCTCGCCGACGGTGACGCCGCGGACCTTCACATCCGCGTTGCGGGTCAGGGCGTTTCCGACGGTGTCGGTGATCAGGTTGACCCGCACCGTATCCACGAACTGCTTGTTGTAGACGGCGATGGTGGTCCAGAGGAAAAGGGCGACCAGTACGAAGAACAGCACACCGAGGGTCCGGGTGCGCAGCTTCTCGGTCGATCGCCAGAACTGCACACGCTGAGGGTTGCTCATCCCGCCACCCGCACCGTCGTGGTCGTACCCCAGATGGCCAGGGACAGGAAGAAGTCCAGCACGTTGATGAGCACGATCGCGGCACGCACCGCGCGGCCCACGGCCACACCCACGCCCGCGGGGCCACCGCTGGCGTTGTAGCCGTAGTAGCAGTGCACCAGGATGATGACGAACGCGAAGACCAGCACCTTCACGAACGAATAGAGCACGTCCTCGGGTGGCAGGAACAGGCTGAAGTAGTGGTCATAGGAACCACTCGATTGCCCGTTGAAGTAGATGCTGATCAACCGCGAGGCCAGGTAGGTGCCCAGCAGGCCGACCACGTACAGCGGAATCACCGCGAGGAAGCCCGCGATGGCACGCGTGGTCACCAGGAACGGCACCGACGGCACCGCCATCACCTCGAGCGCGTCGATCTCCTCGGAGATGCGCATGGCGCCCAGCTGCGCGGTGAAGCCACAGCCGACGGTCGCCGAAAGTGCCAGTGCCGCAACCAGTGGCGCGAGCTCACGGGTGTTGATGTACCCGGTCAGGAAGCCGGTGAGGACACCGGAGCCGAGGGCGTCGAGGGCTTTGAAGCCCTGCAGGCCCACGACCACGCCGACCGAGGCCGACATGAACACGATCACGCCGATGGTGCCGCCGATGACCGCCAGCGCGCCCGAACCGAAGGTCACCTCGGCCAGCAGCCGCATGACCTCCTTGCGGAAGTGCACGATGGTTCTCGGGATGGCCCCGATGGCCTTCGAGTAGAAGGACATCTGGTCGCCGGCCTTGTCGACCAGATTCACCGGGGCCTCGAGCACAGGCTTCACCCGGCGCGCCGACCGGGAGAACACGGTGGAACGCTGCGAAACAACCATGGATCACGCGCCCTTTGCGGGGACGACCTGAAGATAGATCAGGGTGAGGACCAGATTCAGGAAGAACAAGACGAGGAACGTGATCACCACGGACTGGTTCACCGCGTCACCCACTCCTTTCGGTCCCCCCTTCGGATGCAGGCCCTTGTAGGCGGCGATCACACCCGCCACCAGACCGAAGATCAGCGCCTTGATCTCGCCGATCACCAGGTCCGGGATCTGGGCGAGGGCGGAGAAGGACGCCAGGTACGCGCCCGGGGTGCCGCCCTGCAGCCCCACGTTGAAGAAGTAGCCGCCGCAGATGCCGACCACCGAGACCAGGCCGTTGAGCAGGAAGGCGACCAGCATCATGCCCAGCACGCGCGGAACCACCAGGCGCTGAATGGGATCGATGCCGAGGACCTCCATGGCGTCGATCTCCTCGCGGATGGTGCGCGAGCCGAGATCGGCGGCCACGGCCGAACCGGCCGCGCCGGCGATGATCAGTGCGGTCACCACCGGTGCGGCTTGCTGGACGGTGGCCAGCACGGAGGTCGCGCCGGTGAAGTTCTCCGCACCCAGCTGCTTGATGAGCGAGCCGGTCTGCAGGGCCACCACGGCGCCGAACGGGATTGCCACCAGGGCGGCCGGGAGGATCGAGACACTCGCGATGAACCACGACTGTTCGATGAACTCCCGAACCTGGAAAGGCCGGCGGAACGTCTTCCGGAGCACGTCCAGAAACAGTGCGAAGATGTTGCCGGCCTGGGCAAGTCCCGACTCGACCGGGGTGCGCAGTCGCGTCAGGGTGGGATTCACGCCGCGTATGTTACCCGTTAGTCAGGTTCTGTCGAACCGTGGTGTCGTACCCGCCGGTATAGGCGGGAATCACCTGTGTGTCGGGATCATCGCCGTTCTGCTCCATCGACTCCCGAATCGCTTCCTGAGCGGCCGGGGGCAGGGTGTGCATGATCTGGCGGACCCGCTCGCGACGGCGGGCGACGGCGCCGCGGACCGGCATGCCCGGCGTGGCGCGCATCTGCGGGATGATGCCCTCGATCTCCTCCGCGCCACCGCTGTGGTGACCGGCGTCGAACATGGCCTGCTCGCGGGCCATCTGGGCTTCGTCCTTCTCCTCGGACATACCGATGGGGCCCTGCATGCGGCCGTTGAGGAACTGCTTGACCACCGGCTCCTCCGAGGTGAGCAGCACCTCGCGGGGACCGAACATGACCAGGTTGCGGCGGAACAGCATGCCGATGTTGTCCGGCACGGTACGGGCCAGGTTGATGTTGTGCGTGACGATCAGGATCGTGGCGTCGATCTGCGAGTTGATGTCGATCAGCAACTGCGAAAGATAGGTGGTGCGAACGGGATCCAGGCCGGAGTCCGGCTCGTCGACGAGGATGATCTGCGGGTCCAGCACCAGCGCGCGGGCCAGACCGGCACGCTTGCGCATACCACCGGAGATCTCACCCGGGAGCTTGCCCTCGGCGCCGAGCAGACCGGTCAGCTCGAGCTTCTCCATGACGATCTTCTTGATCTCGGATTCGCTCTTCTTGGTGTGCTCGCGCAGCGGGAAGGCCGTGTTGTCGAACAGGTTCATGGATCCGAACAGCGCGCCGTCCTGGAAGAGGACGCCGAACAGCTTGCGGATCTCGTAGAGCTCCTTGTTGGAGCAGGTGGTGATGTCGGTGCCATCGATGTAGATCGAGCCCTTCTCCGGACGGAGCAGACCGATCAACGACTTGAGGAAGACGGACTTACCGGTACCGGACGGGCCGAGCAGAGCGCTGACTTCCCCCGGGGGCAGCGTCAGAGTGACGTCCTGCCAAATACGCTGAGAACCGAACGACTTCGTGATGCCTTCGGTCCTGACCTCGACGCCCACGCCAACCTCCACTTTCTCCGACGAGCGCCCTACATGTAACCCCGAGCCACAATTTTCGCGCGGTGTGGCGCGTCACAGTAGGTTCGGCCACTGTATCGCATATATACCGTCTCGGACACCGGGACCTGACTGGTCGGTAGAAAGTTTCATTCCACAGTCGCGATCACGGGTGAATCACGACGGCAGAATACGCGAAAAGAGCGGCCCCCCAATGGGAACCGCTCTTTTCACAAGCAATGACGCGCCGGGATGTAGCCCGGCACAATCTCCGTCTTACTTGACGGTGATCTTGGCGCCGGCCTCTTCGAGCTTGGCCTTGGCGGCCTCGGCGGCCTCCTTGTTGACCTTCTCCAGGATGGCCTTCGGGGCACCCTCGACCAGGTCCTTGGCTTCCTTCAGGCCCAGGCCGGAGACGATCTCGCGAACGACCTTGATGACCTGGATCTTCTTGTCGCCGGCACCCTCGAGGATGACGTCGAACTCGTCCTGCTCCTCGGCAGCCTCGGCCGGGGCAGCGCCACCGGCGACCGCGGCGACGGCGACCGGAGCAGCGGCGGTGACCTCGAACTTGTCCTCGAACGCCTTCACGAACTCGGACAGCTCCAGCAGGGTCATGCCGGCGAAGGTCTCGAGCAGCTCATCAACGTTGGCCATTGATATTTCCTTTCGTAGGTTCGTCGCTGTGTGGACAGCGGCGAATAGGTTTGGGGTAGTGACTTATTCGGCGTCGGCAGCAGCGTCGGCGGCCGGAGCGGCAGCGCCGCCCTCGGTCTGCTTCTTCTCCTGCAGGGCCGCGAGCAGGCGCGCGACCTGGTTGCCGGGGGCAGCGAACAGGCCGGCGGCCTTGGACAGGTTGCCCTTCATGGCGCCGGCCAGCTTGGCCAGCAGCACCTCGCGCGACTCCAGGTCGGCGATGCGCTCGACCTCGGACACGGACAGCGCCTGGCCGTCCATGTAGCCGCCCTTGATGATGAGCGCCTTGTTGTCCTTGGCGAACGCCTTCAGCGCCTTCGCGGCGTCGACCGGCTCACCCGTAATGAAGGTGATGGCGGTCGGACCGACGAACAAGTCATCCAGGCCTTCCACGCCCGCCTCGGCGGCGGCACGCTTGACCAGGGTGTTCTTGGCGACGGAGTAGGTGGCGTTCGCGCCGAGCGCACGACGCAGCTCGGTGATCTTGCCGACGGACAGGCCACGGTATTCCGTGACGACAGTCGCGGTGGACGACTTGAACTGCTCAGTGATCTCCGCGACCGCGGTGACCTTCTCAGCCTTTGCCATACTTCGCCTCCTCTCTGGATGGTCGGTTCTCGTATGAACTACCGAGTTCCGCCACAGGGGTCAGCGAACGAAAAACGCCCCGGACGCAGAGGTCCCGGGGCGTAGAAGAAACGGTGCGAGCCTGGGCCCGCGGTTTCCCTTACCTCGGCTCTCCCTGCGTGGGCCGCCAGCGCTAGCGCCGGACCTTCAGCCGCCTCTCGGCGGCAACCAACGGTCTTCGGTAGAACGATTTGGGGGTGATCATCAACAGGTGCTCCGAAAAGCTTCTCAATGACCGTCGTCCAATATAGCGGACGCGCATCTAACCAGCAAAATCGAGGTGGAATCCGGCCCCGACCCCGCCGCGACGGTCCAGATCCTCGAGGATCGCGGTCATCGACGAGCTCCCGCCCCACACCCATTGATTCCCGATCAGCGCCTCGTCGACCACCACCGGCGCTCCCGAATCACCGGGAAACTCGGGGACGGTGGTCACCAGGTACGGGCCCATCGACGTGAGCGTCGTACCGCAGGTCCGGCCGCTGGTATTGCCCTGCTTGCACACCGCGGTCCCCTCCGGCGGTGGCGCCGCGATCCGGCGAATCGTGGTATCCCCCACCGTCGCAACGGGATTCACCTTCGAGCGGTCGAAAACGATGACGGCGTAGTCCAGCCCCACCCCGTGCGGCCCGGGCCCGATCGGATTGCCGCCGCTGACGTAGTCGACGGTCCCGATCCGCCCGAGCGACGGATCGCGCCCCGGCCCGTTCTCGACCGCCGACTGCAAATAGACCGCATCTCCCGGCTCATAAGCGCAGTGCGCATTCGTGAGCCCGACCAGATTTCCCCCCGCATCCGACCCGATCGCGGTCAGCGTGCAGAAGTGCAGCAATGAGATCGACCCCACCGGCACTCCCCACTGC
>NZ_BAAFGR010000071.1:0-37701 GCF_041154655.1 Nocardia sp. JMUB6875 | reverse complement strand
CCCCGGCCTGCGGTCCATCGCCGACGCCGTCATCGCCCGCACCTCCTGACCGGCGGGCGAAAAGACAAAGACGCCTAGAAGAAGAAGAGGAAGGCCGGGGCCGGGTCGAGGCCCTCGCGTCGATCCCCAGCCCCCCCGAGGCTCGGCCGCGCGGCATCCCGGCGTAATGACGCGGGTCCGCCGTCACTCCGCGTCCGATTTGTCGGGCCTTTCGTTGAGTGGCACACCAGTGAGGGGGTTTGCCCGAATCGGCCGCGCTGGTGTGCCACTCGACGGTTACGCCCCGGTCCCGCCCCGGCGCTGCGGACCGAAACCCGACCGGTCGTGTGGTTAACTCGCGGCAAGCGTTGGGTGGGTGGTTGCGGACCCTGATCCGGACGTCCGGAACGCCCCCGTGTCCCCGGACGTTGCGTCAGGGAGCCGAGAGGGTGGAAAAGCATGGTGCGCCTTGTGTATTCGGTAGGGCCCGCGATCGGGGCGGTGGGGGCGCTGGCGGTCGCGCTGGTGGTGCCGCCGGTGCTGTCGGCGCTGGTGCCGACGCGGGAGACCGAGATGTCGGCGGGGGAGAGCATCACGCTGACCGCTAGCGGAATCGGGGCGGTACACGGCGGCACCGATCCGGCCAACGCGGTGGTGTTCCGGGTGCCCGAGCAGATGCGGCGCATCGCGACCGGCGACGACTCCATCGCGGTGCTGAAATCCGATATCGGCGAGCAGCGGCTGTCGGTGTCGGTGGTGGACGGCATCACCGACTTCCCCACGGCCGCACCGCGATTGCTGCTCCCGCTGCGCGCCGCCGGGGTGACCGTGCGATTCGACGGCGGCGTGGTGGACGCGGGCGACTTCCACGGCCTCACCTGCGTACTGCCCGACACCGCGGGCGGGGTGTGCGCGGTCGCCAACAGCGGCGATGTGGCGGTCACCGTCACGGTCACCGGGCCCACCCGGGAGGCCGGGTACAAGATGATCGCGGACGTGCTCACCTCGAGCAAGGCGGTCGAGGCATGAGCTGGTTCCAGCCGCGATCGCTGTTGTTCTGGGTCTACTGCCTCGCCGTCATGGCCGGGCCGCTGCTGTTCCTGCTGCAGGCCGCCGGGCAGGTGTGGTTCGCGGGGATGCCCGCACTGGCCGCCCTGCCCATCACCGCGGCGACCCTGCTGCTGATCGGGCGAATCCTGTTCGCGCTGGACCCCTTCCGGGCCCGCCGCCACCTGGTCGCCCCCATGGTCATGGGCATGATCTGGGGAGCCACCGTGTGGACCGGCCTGGCAATGTGGGCCAATGACCACGTCGGCCGCGTCATCACCAATGCGTTCGGAGACCGCTTCGCGGTGAGCTGGAGCGCGGCCATCAGCGCGCCCATCGACGAGGAGTACATCAAGGCCATCGGCATAGCCGTGGTGGCGGTCATGTTCCGCTCCCGGCTGAGCCGCCCGATGCACGGCCTGCTGCTCGGCGCGTCGGTCGGGCTGGGCGCGCAGATCGCCGAGGACTGCCTCTACTCCACCCAGACGGCGCTGTCCTCGCCGCAGGATCCGGTGGTCGACGTGATCCTGGTGGCGGTGCTGCGCCTGGTAACCGCGCTCACCTCGCACTGGGCCATGTCGGGGCTGGCCGGTGTCGGCATCGTGCTGCTGCTCATCCGCACCGACCGGCCCTGGGCCTGGCGGCTGGGCGTGTTCGGGCTGTTCTACGCGCTGGCGTTCACCATGCACTTCCTCTTCGACGCCCCGCGCCCGCCCGGCCCGGCGATCCTGTCGACCTACCTGCCGATCCTCATCGACCTGCTCATCTTCGCCATCGCCTACGCCTGGGTGCTGCGCACCGAGCGGGCCTGGTTCCGCGAGCTCATCGCCCGCCCGGCCGCCCGCACCATCGGCACCGAGGCCGGGCTGGCGCCGCTGCTCACCTATCACCGCCGCCGCAAAGCCCGTGCCGCGCTGCGCCATTCGACCGGCTGGACGCGCAAACAGGCCGCGCTCTATGAACGCGGACTGCTGGATCGGGTCACCGATCTGGATCTGGTTCCGATCCAGCAAACACTGGCTCCGGATGGATTCGGTCCCGGGCCGGGCGGTGCTCCCCACGGTGTGGGTGCCCACTACGGCTGGTAAGGCGATTCTTGCGTGCCGATGACCAGTGCCGAGTGAACTGGACGCTAGCGTAGGTCCTCATGAGCGAGGGTCAGACGCCGTCCGCCGAGGCTGATTCCATGCAAGGTCCCGCGGTGGCCGAGCGTGCCGGTGAGCTGTTGCAGCGTCGTCAGCAAGCCCTGTGCAACTATCTCGACGCGAGCGCCGATATCGCCGGCGCGCGCATCCGCACCAATCTGACCGGCTGGCAACGCTGGGCCCGGCACCTGCCCGGCTCACCGCTCGCCCGCGCGACCGCCCGCCGCGACGCGCTCGTGCGGGACCTGGCCGTGCACGGCGTCGGCGCCGACGACCACCGCTGGGGCGCACTCTCCGGCGGATTCGTCCGCAGCCTCGGCACCGCGCTGTGCCTCGAGGACACGCTCTCGGACCTGACCCTGCGCTACTCGGCCGACGCCCCGTCCTGGACCCGCCGCGTGCGGGCGCTGTCCCGAACTGTCGAGGCGGCCCGCCCGCTGGCCGCGGTGGGCGATCGCGCCGTGGTCGCCGACCTCACCGAGGAACTGCTCGAGCTCACCCGCGGCGCCCCCGACGAGGCCGCGCGCAAGCAGCTCTCCGATCATCTGCCCGGCGTGCTGCGCCCGGTGCCCTTCGACATCGAATCCCTGCGGCGCTCCGATGCGCTGGTCGAGGTGGTTTTCGACATCTACGCCGACACCGTCAAGCTCGACAACATCACGGTGAATCCCGAACTGCGCGGCACCGGCCTGGGCACCGCGGTCCTGCAGCATCTGTGCCGCGCCGCCGACGCCCATCACCTCTACATCGTCGGCCAGCTGGTCCCGACCTTCCGCGACGATGATTCCGCGGTCCCGATCCTGGCCCGTTGGTGCCGTCACCACGGATTTGCGGTGAACGAACGCCTCGGCGGCCGCATCGCGCGCACTCCGGCCAGCATCCCGGATACCGCGACCCGCTGAAAATTCGAAATCGCGGGCGTGTCGCATCCAACTCCGCTGTGCGGCAAGGGATCAGCGGATTCCTTGCTAGTCTCGCAGCGAGAATGTCTGGTAACAGACCGTACGCCCGTTACGACGTGCTCACTGCGTAGAGAACGTCCCGACTATTTTTTGGCTGGCAGTTTGCCAGTGGAACTGGATCAACTTTCATATGAAGCTCTCTGTACTGCACGGCCGCCGCAATGGATTCGCGCTGCGCGCCGCCGCGACCGCGCTCACCGCGCTGGTCTCGGTGGCGACATTCGCCGGTACCGCCGCCGCCGAGCCCGAGAAGTCCCCGTCGGTCACCTCGATCGAGAAGGACGGCCGGACCTGGCATCTGAAGGTGTACTCGGCGGCCATGGGCGGCGACATCACCGTCGATGTGCAGCGCCCGGTCGACGAGTCCAAGCCGGCCCCGAGCCTGTGGCTGCTCAACGGCCTCGACGGCGGCTACGGCACCGCGAGCTGGAAGGCCCGGACCAACGTCCTGGACTGGCTGTCGGACAAGCAGGTCAATGTCATCCAGCCGATCGGCGGCTTCGCCACCTACTACGCCGACTGGATCAAGGACGACCCGAAGCTCGGGCGCAACAAGTGGAAGACCTTCTTCACCGAGGAACTGCCCCCGGTGCTCGACGCGACGCTGGGCTCGACCGGTCTGAACTCGCTCGCGGGCCTGTCCACCTCCGGCACCTCGGTGCTGCAGCTGGCCGAGGCGAAGCCGGGCCTGTGGAAGTCGGTGGCCGCCTACAGCGGGTGCGCGCAGATCGCCGATCCGGCGGGGCAGACCTTCGTGAAGCTGTCGGTCAACCGCGGCGGCGGCAATACCGAGAACATGTACGGCCCGGACAACGACCCGCGCTGGGCGGCCAATGATCCGGTCGTCAACGCGGAGAAGCTGCGCGGCACGAACCTCTACATCTCGAGCGGCAGCGGCATCCCGGTGATGGAGGACGTCAACTGGTACCTGAACAACGGCGGACCGGAGACCCTCGCCCTCGGCATGATCATCGAGGGGGCCACCAACGCGTGCTCGCACAATCTGAAGACCAAGCTGGACTCGCTGAACATCCCGGCGACGTACCAGTTCACGCCGGTCGGCACGCATTACTGGCCGTACTGGGAGCAGGCGCTGCACGATTCCTGGCCGCTGCTCGCACAGGGCATGGGCCTGCAGCCCTGATGATCTGACGGTCAGACAACTGAAAACAACAGCGCCGCAATGCCGGGAAGGCATTGCGGCGCTTGTTTGTGAATCTGATCAGGCCGGGAGACCCATGCCCGCGGCCAGCATCGGCCACGAGTTGTGCAGGGCGTTCTCCCAGTACGGCCAGTAGTGGGTGCCCACCGGATCGAACTGGTAGGTGGCCGGGATATTGATCGAATCCAGCTTGTTCTTGAGGTTGTGGGTGCAGGCGTCGACGCCGCCCTCGATGAGCATGCCCAGGGCGAGGTTGATGTCACCCTGCGGGCCGGGCGCGGACTTGGTGTAGTACTCGACATCCTTCAGCAGCGGGATGCCACTGCCGCTGGAGATGTAGAGGTTGGTGCCACGCAGCTTCTCGGCATTGATGACCGGATCGTTGGCGGCCCACAGCGGGCTGTCATCGGGGCCGTACATGTTCTGGGTGTTGCCACCCGCCCAGGTCTCCACCGCGAACTTCAGGAACTGCTTGCCCATCGGGTCGGCGATCTGCGCGCAGCCGCTGTAGGCCGCGACCGACTTGAACAGGCCGGGCTTGGCCTCGGCCAGCTGCAGCACCGAGGTGCCGGAGGTGGACAGGCCGGTCAGCGCGTTCAGCCCGGTCGAACCCAGCGCGGCGTCGAGCAGCGGCGGCAGTTCCTCGGTGAAGAAGGTCGTCCACTTGTTGCGCCCGAGCTGCGGGTCGTCCTTGATCCAGTCGGTGTAGTAGCTGCCGCGGCCGCCGATCGGCTGAATGACATTGACCTGCTTGTCGGCCAGGAAGCCGAGCGCGTTGGTCTGGGCGCTCCAGCTCGCGGTGCCGATGCCGCCGTCGAGGCCGTTGAGCATCCAGATGTTCGGGGCGGGCTGGGACTCGTCGACGGGACGCTGCACGTCCACCGAGATGTCCTGGCCCATGGCCGCGGAGTACACCTTCAGATGCCAGGTGCGCCCGTCCTTCTGGATGGAGCTGACGGCCGAGGGCTTGGCGGCGTCCGGGTCGGCCGCGCCGGTGCCCGCGGCGACCGCGACGGACAGCGCGGCGGAGAGGGCGAGGGCGGCGGTCCGCAGGGCGGTCCGATTACGTAGTGCGGAGAGCTTCATCGAAACAGTGGTTCCAGTCCTCGGGCCACGCGCGGCCACAAATGTCTAGTGGTTGGTGGTCGGGTACCGGACGAACCGGCCTCCCCGACCCCGTATGTCAGGTGTCAGAACAAAACTGTTACCCGACTGAGGGTTTGAACGGTAGCCCGAATATGCCGGGCACGCCGTCGCGACCGTGTCGGCCCAGCGTGCGACCATCGAGGGGTGTCCAACAAATCCGCCGAGGAGCAGCGCCTGAGCGATCTGGCGCGGCTGCGGCGCGTGCGCGACCGCATCGACCGGGAGTACGCGCAGCCGCTGGACGTGGAACGGCTCGCGCGCGACGCGCACATGTCGGCCGGGCATTTGAGCAGGCAGTTCAAGGCGGCCTACGGGGAATCGGTGTACGCGTACCTGATGACCCGGCGCATCGAGCGGGCCATGGCGCTGTTCCGCATCGGGGAGCTGAGCGTCACCGAGGTGTGTTTCGCGGTGGGCTGTTCGTCGCTGGGCACCTTCAGCACCCGATTCACCGAACTGGTCGGCATGTCGCCGAGCGCTTATCGGCAGGAGGTGGCCGACGTGTCCGAGGGCATGCCGTCGTTCATCGAGAAACAGGTGACCAGACCGATCAGGAATCGAGAAGCCCCGGCAAGCGCCTCGCAACTAGCCTGATCAGCATGGACATCACCATCAACGCCAGCTTCCTGCCGCACACGGATGCCGATGCCGCCCTGGCCTTCTACCGTGATGCGCTCGGATTCGAACTGCGCAAGGACGTCGGCTACAACGGGTTGCGCTGGCTGACCCTCGGCCCGGCCGATCAGCCGGGGACGTCCATCGTGCTGACCCCGCCCGCCGCGGACCCGGGCATCACCGAGGAGGAACGCAAGCTCATCCTCGAGATGATGGCCAAGGGCACCTACGGCGCGATGCTGCTGGCCAGCAAGGACGTCGACGCCACCTTCGAGCAGCTGCAGGCCTTCGACATCGTCGAGATCGTGCAGGAACCCACCGACCAGCCCTACGGCGTGCGCGACTTCGCCGTCCGTGACCCCGCGGGCAACCTGCTCCGTATCCAGCAGGTCGCCTGAACCGTAGCGACCCGACCCGACCCAGCCTGATCCCCTTCGACCGAGCCGCCCGACCGGACCGCCCGCACACCTGGAGACCCGCATGGCCAAGCCCAAGTCCGCACCGACCGTCCCGCCCGCCGACTCCCACGATCTGATCCGCGTGGTCGGCGCGCGGGTGAACAACCTCAAGGACGTCTCGGTCGAGCTGCCCAAGCGGCGGCTCACGGTGTTCACGGGCGTCTCCGGGTCGGGCAAGAGCTCGCTGGTGTTCGACACCATCGCCGCGGAATCGCAGCGGCTGATCAACGAGACCTACAGCGCGTTCGTGCAGGGCTTCATGCCGACCCTGGCGCGGCCCGAGGTGGATGTGCTCGAGGGTCTGACCACCGCGATCAGCGTGGATCAGCAGCGCATGGGCGGGGATCCGCGCTCCACGGTGGGCACCGCCACCGACGCCAATGCCATGCTGCGCATCCTGTTCAGCCGGCTGGGCAAGCCGCATATCGGTTCGCCGCAGGCCTTTTCGTTCAATGTCGCCTCGATCAGCGGTGCGGGCGCGGTCACCGTGGAGAAGGGCGGGCAGCAGGTCAAGGAGCGGCGCAGCTTCAGCGTCACCGGCGGCATGTGCCTGCGCTGCGAGGGGCGCGGTGCGGTCAACGATATCGACCTGACCCAGCTCTACGACGACAGCAAGTCGCTCAACGAGGGTCCGTTCACCATTCCCGGCTACAGCATGGACGGCTGGTACGGGCGGATCTTCATCGGCTCCGGCTTCTTCGATCCGGACAAGCCGATCAAGAAGTACAACAAGCGCGAGCTGGCGGATCTGCTCTACAAGGAACCGACCAAGATCAAGGTCGAGGGCATCAACCTGACCTACGAGGGGCTGATCCCCAAGATCCGGAAGTCCATGCTGTCCAAGGACGTCGACTCGCTGCAGCCGCATGTGCGCGCGTTCGTGGAGCGGGCGGTCACCTTCCAGGTGTGCCCGGAATGCCACGGCACCCGGCTCAGTGAGCTGACCCGGTCCTCGAAGATCAAGAAGATCAATATCGCCGACGCCTGCGCCATGCAGATCAGCGATCTGGCCGAGTGGGTGCGGGGACTGAAGGAGCCGTCGGTCGCGCCGCTGCTGGAATCGCTGCAGGCCGTGCTGGATTCGTTCGTGGAGATCGGGCTGGGGTACCTGAGCCTGGATCGCGCGTCGGGCACGCTGTCGGGCGGAGAAGCCCAGCGCGTCAAGATGATCCGGCATCTGGGGTCCGCGCTCACCGATGTCACCTACGTCTTCGACGAGCCGACCGTGGGCCTGCACCCGCACGACATCCAGCGCATGAACGATCTGCTGCTGCAGTTGCGGGACAAGGGCAATACGGTGCTGGTGGTCGAGCACAAGCCGGAGACCATCGCCATTGCCGACCATATCGTCGACATCGGGCCCGGGGCGGGCGCGGGCGGTGGCACGGTGTGCTTCGAGGGCACGGTGGACGGGCTGCGCAGCAGCGGGACCATCACCGGACGCCACTTCGACGATCGGGCCAAGCTCAAGGATGCGGTGCGCAAGCCCAAGGGCGCGTTGGAGATTCGCGGCGCGGACGCCAACAATCTGCAGAAGGTGGACGTCGACATCCCGCTCGGGGTGCTGACGGTCATCACCGGTGTCGCCGGATCGGGCAAGAGTTCCCTTGTGCACGGGTCGATTCCGGCTTCGGAGGGCGTGATCTCCGTCGATCAGGGCGCGATCCGCGGTTCGCGGCGCAGCAATCCGGCCACCTACACGGGCCTGCTCGATCCCATTCGCAAGGCCTTCGCCAAGGCCAATGGCGTGAAACCCGCACTGTTCAGCGCGAATTCGGAGGGTGCGTGCCCGACCTGTAACGGCGCGGGCGTGATCTACACCGATCTGGCCATGATGGCCGGGGTCGCGACCGTGTGCGAGGAGTGCGAGGGCAAGCGGTTCCAGGCGGCGGTGCTGGAATACAAGCTCGGCGGGCGCGATATCAGCGAGGTGCTGGCCATGCCGGTCAGCGAGGCGCTGGGGTACTTCGAGACGGGCGAGTCGAAAATCCCTGCCGCGCACAAGATCGTGCAGCATTTGTCCGAGGTGGGGCTGGGCTACCTGAGCCTGGGGCAGCCGCTGACCACGCTGTCCGGCGGTGAGCGCCAGCGGCTGAAGCTGGCCACGCACATGGGGGAGAAGGGCGGCGTGTACGTCCTGGACGAGCCCACCACGGGTTTGCATCTCGCCGATGTCGAGAATCTGCTCGCATTGCTGGACCGCCTGGTTGATTCCGGCAAATCGGTCATCGTCATCGAGCATCACCAGGCCGTGATGGCGCATGCCGACTGGATCATCGACCTCGGCCCGGGCGCCGGTCACGATGGTGGCCGCATCGTCTTCGAGGGCACTCCCGCCGATCTGGTGGCCGCGCGCTCGACCCTGACCGGTGAACATCTTGCCGCGTATGTCGGTTCGTGAGAACGGAATACATCGGACAAACCGGTAAAAACCACCAATAATCTGCTCAAATAGCCTATAGCTATTAATTGGTGCGGGGCGTACCCTGGCTCGCTGTGTCCGTGACAGCGAGCTCAGAGAAGGGATCTGCCCGTGCCTGCCCTCTTCGGATCCGGTTGTGGTGGTGCGTTTCTCGGACAGCTATCCGGCCCGCCGCTGGGCACCGTCGTCATGGGCGACGACGGTACGATCCTGGTCACCGTGCGCCGCCAGAACTGGGCGGTGGCCTGGATCAGCGCCGCCCTGATCCTGGTGATCGCCGTCGGACTGGCGGTGCTGATCACACACGCGAAATTCCATGAGCAGCAACCGATCGCGCCGACTCCGGCCTCGACCTGCCAGCCCTTCTGCTCCGCCGCGCCCTAGCCGCCGGAACTGTCGATCAGCGCGAGAAGACCGCCACCAGGAAGTCGGAGTCGGGGGTGAACGGGCGCAGATCCCAGGTCGAGAGCTGCAAATCGGCTGTGAGGCCGGAGGTTTCGGCGTCGGCGAGGAATTCGGTGAAGTCGTAGCCGCGGTCGGCGCCGAAGCCTGTGATCAGGCGGCCGGTGGGGGAAAGGTGGCGGGCGAAGGCGGTGAGGACCGCTTGGCGGGTCGAAGGGGCCAGGAAGGTCATCACGTTTCCCGCGCAGACGATGACGTCGAAGTCGGCGGGGATGCCGCGGCTCGGGAGGTCCAGTTCGGCGAGGTCGCCGACCAGCCAGGTGGGGCCGGGGTAGTCCTGCTCGGCGGCGGCGATCAGGACCGGGTCGACATCGACGCCGACCACCGTGTGGCCGACGCCGTGCAGATAGCCACCGACCCGTCCCGGACCGCAGCCCGCGTCCAGGACGCGGCTGCCGCGTTCGAGCATCGCGTCGACCAGTCGCGCTTCCCCGGCGATGTCCTTGCCCTGCGCCGCCATTGCCCGGAAACGCTCGACATACCACGTGGAATGCTCGGGATTCGCTGCGGCGAGTTCCTCCCACTGGCTGGGGGTGCGTCCGGTCATGGCTTGTTTCCTCCTGGGTGAGTGGAGCGGCCTGGGTCGGTCGGGCAACGGGTCAGTACACGGTCCCCATTGCCGCGCGGACCTCGGCGAGGGTGCGTTCGGCGATCTCGTTGGCGCGTCGATTGCCTTCGCGGATCAGGCTGCTCGCGTAGTCGGGGTCGGCGGCGAGTTCGGCGCGGCGGGCGCGGTGCCCGGCGAAGAAGTCGTTGACCGCGTCGGTGGCGAGCTTCTTCAGGGCCGCGCCGCCGCCGTCGCCGAGCTTGTCGGCGAGGGTGTGCTCATCGCTGCCCAGGCACAGGGCGGCGGTGGTGAGCAGGGCCGAAACACCCGGGCGCGCATCGGGATCGAAGGTGATGCGGCGGTCGGAGTCGGTGGGGGTGCGCTTGATCAGGGCCGCGGTCTCGTCGGCGGTCATGGACAGCGAGATGGCGTTGCCGTAGCTCTTGGACATCTTGCGGCCGTCCAGGCCCGGAATCTCGGGGGTGGAGGTGAGCAGCGCCTGCGGTTCGGGGAAGACCTTGCCCCAGCGCTCGTTGAACCGGCGGGCGATGACCCGGGTGACCTCGAGGTGCGGCAGCTGATCCTTGCCGACCGGGACCAGGTTGCCCTTGCAGAACAGGATGTCGGCGGCCTGATGCACCGGATAGGTGAGCATCAGCCCGCTCAGCGCCCGCTCCGAGGCGGCCAGCTCGGCCTTGACCGTCGGATTGCGGTGCAGCTCGGCCTCGGTGACCAGGCTCAGGAACGGCAGCATGAGCTGGTTGAGGGCGGGCACCGCGGAGTGGGTGAAGACGGTCGCCTTGCTCATGTCGATGCCGGCGGCGGCGTAGTCGAGGACCGCGCTGTAGACGTTGTCGCGGACCTGGCCGAGGGTGTCGCGGTCGGTGATGACCTGATAGTCGGCCAGGATCACGAACAGGTCGACGCCGAGCCCCTGCAGCCGGACCCGCTCCCGGATGGTGCCGAAGTAATGGCCCAGATGCAGTCTGCCCGTGGGCCGTTCGCCGGTGAGCACACGGAAGCGGTCGGGGTGGGCGGTCACCTCGGCGGCGAGTTCGTCACTGCGCTCGCGGGTGGCGGCAAAGGAATCCGAGGGGGAAGACACCGTTCAACTTAACAAAACGGGTCCGCCCCCCGGCATGGGCATATGTCACATGCTCACGGATGCGCCGAGACGACGCGCGGCATGGGCGCGACCGAGCCCGGGCACGGGGCGGGGCACAGATGCCCGGCCAGTGCGGTGTGCGGGCTGCGGTGGCGCAGCGAGCCGAGCATGGCGGCGGCCTCGAGCGCGATCACGATGAAGCCGTAGCCGTAGGTGGTGGCGGCGAGGCCGAAGCGCAGTACGCACAGGCCCGCGATCACCGCGGGGACGCTGAGGGACAGGTAGGACACCACGTAGATGGCGGTCACCACTTCGGCGCGGTTCTCGGCGGGCGACAGCCCGGTCAGCATGCGCAGCGCGCCCGAGAACGACGGCCCGAACCCGACCCCGGCCACGATGCTGGCCGCGAAGAACAGCCACACGCTGTGTGTCGCCGCCCCGAGCAGCGCCACCGACACGCCGGTGATGAGCAGCGCCGGGCCGCGCACCAGCGCCTGATCGATGGTCCAGTCCCGGGCCAGCAGCGCGGTCACCGCCGAGGTGCCCTGCAATGCGACCACCACCAGGCCTCCGGCCAGCGGCGTCGAGACGTGGAATTGCACCTTCATCAGCGCACCGCCGAGCGCCAGGTAGAGCCCGCCCAGCGCCCAGGTCGCCGCGATCGACGGCACCAGGGTGAAGAAGGCCGCCCGAACCGGTTGCGGCACCGAGACTTTGGGCCGCAGCGAGGCCATGCCCCGCCCGTCTGGGCGCACGGTCTCCGGAATCAGCAGCACGCCGAGGACGATGATGGTGAACGCCGCCGCCAGCAGCCAGTACACCAGCCGCGTCGGCGCCGGCGCGTAGGCGACCAGCAGCCCGGAACTGATGGCCCCCACCGCGAGTCCGCCACCGGCTGCCACATTCGTCATGAGCGCCCCGAGCCGGGATTCGGCGGGCTGCAGGTCGATCAGGGCCGCGGTGATGGCCCCGGTGGCCAGCCCGGTGGCGATGCCCTGCACGATCCGCGCGGTGAAAAGCCAAGCCACCGACTGCGCTTCGGCGAAGGCCAGCGTGCCGAGCAGCTCCACCAGCACCGCCGCCACCAGCACCGGCCGCCGCCCGATGTGATCGGACAGCGACCCCGCGAACAACAAGGTCACCAGCAGCGCAATGGCATTGGCCGCGTACACCCCGGTCGAAACCAGCGACGAGTAATGCCACATCTGCTGATACACCGGATACATCGGCGACGGCGCCGCCGACGCGAACAACAACAACCCCAACGCCACGGCCAGCAGCCAGAACGCCGCGGTATTCGACATCCGGTAGCGCGCAGGGGATTCGGCGCGTACCGCGCCGTCGGGCAGGTTCTGCATGATTCCTCGGACAAGTCGTCGGATGTGTGCGCTACGAGTCTGACCCATCCGGCCGCCGTCCGCTCGCCACTTCGCTGCGGGCAGAGTCCGACCCGCCAGGGGCTGCGGGCGGAATCCGGGCCAACCGGGGCGAACCACCAGCCCCGCGAAATCACTCGGCGCGGTTGCGGACACCGGCCATGAAACACACGGCGTCGCAACGTATGCCGACGTCGCGAGGTCAGTTCAGGCGGCCGTCACCCTTGCGGTAGCGCAGCGGCGGCACGTCGTACCTGCGGCGGAAGGCGCGGCTGAACGCGGCTTCGGAGTCGTAGCCGACCTGATGGGCCAGTGCGGCGATGGGAATCGGGGTGGTGCGCAACAGCGTCGCGGCGCGGGCCAGGCGGCGGTCCGCCAGATAGGCGGCGGGCGGCTGGCCCAGGCGGCGGGTGAAACGGTCGGTGAAAGTGGTGCGCGACATCGATGCCAGGGCGGCCAGATCCGACACCGACCACGGCGCGGCGGGGGAGCGGTGGATGGCGGTGAGGACCGGGGCCAGCGCGGGATCCAGTGCGGCGGTGAGCCAGCCTGGCGCGGCGGTATCGGCGGACCAGGCCCGCAGCGCATGAATGAACAGCAGATCCAAGATGCGCGAGATCATCGCCGCCGCACCGGGCCGCGGCCGGATCACCTCCACCAGCAGCAGATCCAGGCTCAGTGGCAACCACTCCCGGCCGGGACCCTCGCCGGAAATGACGATCGCCGGGGCGAGCACGGAAAGCAGAGGGGCGGCCTGCGGTTCGTCGACCTGAAACGACCCGCTCACCCACCGCGCCGGTCCGCCCACGGCCTCCAGCGCATGAGCGTCACCACGCGCCAGCACCACCATGACCCCGGCACCCACGCGGACGTCCTCGAAACCCGCTGCGGCGTTTCCTGAGTTTCGCGGCGCGGCCGCACGATGGAGGTCTGACGGTGCTGCGCCGCGGCCCTCCGTCGCGCCCCTGGAATCCACACCGGTGTCGCGGGAGGTCGTTTCGGCGTCCTCGAAGGCCGCGATGATACCTCCGGAGTCGCCCGCGACGCGGACGCGCACGGTCCCTTCCTCGACGATGTGGAGCACGCGTTTGCCGTGCGGAATCTCCACCGGTGCACCGGGTTCGGCGCTGTGGCGGGTGACTGCTCGGCCGCGTAGGCGGACGGTCTCGAGGATCTCCGAGAGGGCGTCCAGTTCGGTGTCACCCGCGAGCGGGTCCGGCAAATCTGGTGAATCGGCAAAATTTCGCGGCGAATCCGTCATGGTCTTTGCTCCATCATCCGAATAGCGTAAATCTCGCCACCCGGGAGGCGTACAAGGATCGGCTCGACGAGAAGGAGACACGCTATGGCGGACAAGCCCGCGATCGTTCTGGTGCACGGGTTTTGGGGTGGTGCGGCGCATTGGGCGAAGTTGATCGTGGAGTTGCGGCGGCGCGGCTACGAGTCGCTGCATGCGGTGGAGAATCCGCTCACCTCGCTGGCCGAGGATGCCGAGCGGACCCGGAAGATGGTGCGGCAGATCGCCGGACCGGTGCTGCTGGTCGGGCACTCCTACGGCGGCGCGGTCATCACCGAGGCGGGCGACCTGCCCAATGTCGAGGGCCTGGTCTACATCGCCGCCTTCGCGCCGGACGCGGGGGAGAGCCCGGGCCAGCTCACCGAGCAGCTGCCGCCCGCGGCCGTGGATGTCATCGCCCCGGATTCGGACGGTTACCTGTGGATCGACCAGGCGAAGTTCCACGGCAGCTTCTGCCGGGACCTGACCGACGACGAGGCCCTGGTCATGGCCGTCACCCAGAAGGCCCCGCTCGGTTCGACCTTCGGTGACGCGGTCACGAAACCGGCGTGGCGCTTCAAGCCGTCCTGGTACCAGGTCTCGACGGAGGACCGAATGATCAACCCCGACAACCAACGCCGCATGGCCGAGCGTATCGGCGCGCGCCGCACGGTCGAATTGCCCGCGAGCCACGCCTCGCTGGCGTCGCAGCCGGTCGCGATCGCCGATGTGATCGATGCCGCTGTCGCGGACCTCGAAATCGACTAGCCCCCGCCGAACCCGCGGCGCATCCTGGAGGCGATGCGCCGCGGGATCCTTGACTTTCCTTCCGGACCCGCGCATCGTGGAATAGTTAGCAAAGCTAATCGATGGGGACGAGTCCTGTCGCCCGAACGCGTTTCGAGGCAGCCGTTCAGGTTGCGGCGTTGCAGGTCGGCGAGGATCCAGGGAGGCTCTTGATGGTCGAGGACGTGCGGGCCGAACTCCAGCGCATTGCCGATCGGCTGGCGCAATCGGAGGTCATGAAACGCTTCGAGGAGCTGCTCGCCGACGAGCAGATCCGAGCGGCCATGCCGATTCCCGAGGTGGCCGAGGCCGCCCGGCGGCCCGGTCTCGGGCTCGCGGGAATCGCGGCCGCGCTCATGGAGGGTTATGCCGACCGTCCGGCCATCGGTGAGCGCGCCGCGGAGATCGTGGTCGACGCCGACGGGCGGCGCACGCGCCGGTTACTGCCCGCCTATGTGACCACCACCTACCGCGAACTGTGGACGCGCGCCGGGCACATCGCCGCCGGCTGGCAGCACGACGAACGGAACCCGTTGCGCGCCGGAGACTTCCTCTGCATTCTCGGCTTCGCCAGCGGCGACTTCGCGGCCCTGGAGCTCGCCGCCATCCGGCAGGGCCTGGTGACCGTCCCGCTGCAGTCCAGCGCCGCTGCCGCGCAATGGCATTCGATCATCACCGAAACCGAGTCACGCACTCTCGCGGTCAGCCTGGAGTTGCTCGCGCCCGCGATCGAGTGCGTGCTGGACGGCACGCCGGTGACCTCGATCGTGGTCTTCGACTTCGAACCCGAGGACGACCGGCAGGCCGAGGCCTACGCCGCCGCACAGCACCGCCTCGAGGGTTCCAACATCGCGCTGGAATCGCTTGCCGCCGTGGCCGACCGGGGCGCGACGCTCCCGGAGGTCCCGCTGCACGTCCCCGCCGACGCTGACGAACTGGCCGTGCTGATCTACACCTCCGGCAGCACCGGCACCCCCAAGGGTGCGATGTACCCGCATCGCCTGGCGGCCGGAATGTGGCTGGGCCCCACCGTGATCCCGGCCCCGGTCGTGAACTTCTGCTACATGCCGCTGAGTCACGTGGCCGGCCGCATGGTGCTCAACGGCACCTACGCGCGCGGCGGCACCGCGTACTTCGCCGCGTCCAGTGATATGTCCACCCTGTTCGAGGACATCGCCCTGGTGCGCCCCACCGAGGTGTTCTTCGTGCCCCGCGTCTGCGACATGGTCTACCAGCGCTACCAGAGCGATACCCAGCGCCGCATCGCCGCGGGCGAATCCGCCGAGGATGCCGACCGGATCGTGAAAACCGCACTGCGGGAAGAGTTCCTGGGCGGACGGATGGCCCGCGTCATGGTCGGCAGCGCGCCCATTTCCGCGGAGATGAAGGAGTTCATGCGCTCGGTGCTGGGCCAGCCGATCATCGACGGCTACGGCTCCACCGAGGCGGGCGGCGGCCTGCTCATCGACAACGAGATCCGCCGTCCCCCGGTCATCGACTACAAGCTCGCCGATGTCCCCGAACTGGGCTACTTCTCCACCGACAAGCCGTATCCGCGTGGCGAATTGGTGGTGAAGTCGATGCAGCAGATCCCCGGCTACTTCAAGCGTCCCGAGGTGACCGCCGAGATCTTCGACGAGGACGGCTACTACCGCACCGGCGATATCGTCGCCGAGGTCCGGCCCGACTATCTGGTCTACGTGGACCGCCGCAACAATGTCTTGAAGCTGTCGCAGGGCGAATTCGTGACCGTGGCCAAGCTGGAGGCCGTCTACGCCACCAGTCCGCTCATCGCCCAGATCTTCGTGCACGGCTCCAGTGAGCGTTCGCATCTGGTGGCGGTGATCGTGCCCACCGACGCCGCCCGCGCGCTCGAGCCCGCCGAGCGGGTCGCGGCCATCACCGAGTCGATGCAGCGGATCGCCAAGGAGTCCGGGCTCGAATCCTACGAGATCCCGCGCGCCTTCCTGCTCGAGGACGAGCCCTTCACCCAGGACAACGGCCTGCTGTCGGGCATCGGAAAACTATTGCGGCCCAAGTTCAAAGAGCGTTTCGGCGCGCGGCTCGAACAGCTCTACACCGAGCAGGCGCAGCGCCAGCGCGACGAGCTGGCCGTGCTGCGCCGCGAGGCCGCCGACCGCCCGGTCATCGAGACGGTGTGCCGGGCCGCCCGCACGGTGCTGGGTGGCGGCGAGCCGCAGCCCGACGCGCATTTCACCGACCTGGGCGGGGATTCGCTGTCGGCGCTGTCGTTCTCGACGCTGCTGGCCGAGATCTTCGATGTCGAGGTGCCCGTCGGTGTGATCGTCAGCCCGGCCAACAACCTGGATCGGTTGGCCGCGCACATCGAGGCCGAACGGGATGCGGGCGGTACCCGGCCGACGGTCGCAACCGTCCACGGCGGCACCGAGATTCGCGCCGCCGACCTCACGCTCGACAAGTTCCTCGACGCGGCGACACTGGCGGCCGCCCCGAGCCTCCCACGCGCGTCGCAGCCGCCGCGCACCGTCCTGCTGACCGGTGCCAACGGCTATCTGGGCCGCTTCCTGTGCCTGGAATGGTTACAGCGCCTGGATGCTACCGACGGCACCCTGATCTGCGTCATTCGCGGCCGGGACGCCGAGACCGCGCGCCGCCGCCTGGACGAGGTGTTCGACAGCGGCGATCCGGAGCTGCTGCGACAATACCGGGATCTGGCGCAGCGTCGCCTGCGCGTGCTGCCCGGCGATATCGGTGAGCCGAATTTCGTTCTGAGTCAGCCGGATTGGCAGGAACTCGCCGACACCGTCGACCTCATCGTGCACCCGGCTGCCCTGGTCAATCACGTGCTGCCCTACGGCCAGCTCTTCGGCCCCAATGTCGTCGGCACCGCCGAGGTGATCCGCCTCGCGCTGACCTCCACGCTCAAGCCCGTCACCTACCTGTCCACGGTCGCCGTCGCCGCGCAGATCGATCCGGCCGTCTTCACCGAGGACGGCGATATCCGCGAGATCAGCGCCGTGCGCTCGCTCGACGACGGATACGCCAACGGCTACGGCAACAGCAAATGGGCCGGTGAGGTCCTGCTGCGCGAGGCGCACGACCTGTGCGGGCTGCCGGTCGCGGTATTCCGCTCGGACATGATCCTGGCGCACAGCGATTTCGCCGGTCAGCTCAACCTGCCCGACATGTTCACCCGCCTGTTGCTCAGCGTGCTCGCCACCGGTCTGGCCCCGAAGTCCTTCTACGCCTTGGATTCCCACGGCAACCGCCGCCGCGCCCACTACGACGGCCTGCCCGCGGACTTCACCGCCGCCGCCATCACCGCCCTGGGTGTCCGGGTGACCGAGGGCTTCGAGACCTACGACGTGCTCAATCCGCACGACGACGGCATCTCCCTGGACGAATTCGTGGACTGGCTCATCGAATCCGGCCACGCCATCGACCGCATCGACGACTACCGGGACTGGTTCACCCGCTTCGAGACCGCCCTGCGCACCCTGCCCGAACACCAGCGCGCCGCCTCGGTCCAGCCGTTGCTGCACGCCTACCGCCGCCCGGGCCTGCCCATCGCGGGCTCGGTGCTCCCGGCCAAGCGGTTCCAGGCCGCCGTCCAGCAGGCCAAACTGGGGCCCGGCGGCGACATCCCGCACCTGACAAGGGAACTCATCGACAAGTACGTGGCGGACTTGAAGCTGCGCGGCCTGCTCTAACCTTCGCGCATCCGCAGGTAGTGGCCGAGCCGCCCGGCGGCGTCGAGCATGGCCAGGCCGCGCTCGGTCAGCCGGGCGCTCCACTCGTCCAGGGCGCGGGCGAGGGAATCGGTGCCGCCGGCGGCGCGCACCTGGTCGACCACGGTGGCGATGCGCTCCAGCGGATAACCACCGCGCCGCAGCAGATGCGCGAGTTCGGCATCGCGGACGTCGTTCGCGGTGTAGCGGCGGTATCCGGTGCCGGATTCCCTTGCCGGAACCAGTATTCCGGCCCGCTCCCACTTGCGCAGGGTCGCCGCGGTGACCCCGAGCCGGTGGGCCAGTTCGCCGATGGTCCGGTCCTGCGCACCGGCGGCCGGTGCCGCGGCGTCCCCGGCCTCGGCGGTCAGATGCCGGACCGCCCGCCGCACACTGTCGAGGGTGTCGCGGTCCTGCAGCGATTGCTGGTGGCCCCGGTCGATGATCACCAGGGCGGTGTCGAGTTCGCCTTCGTGGATCGCGGTCATGATGCGCCCGCCCACCGCGTGCCCGTAGGCGCGGACCAGCGCGAGATACGCGTCGAGGGCCGCGGCGTGCAGCGCGGTGTAGATCCGGTAGCCGCTGTCCGTGCGCGCAGCGGGCGGCAGGAACCCGTCCTGCTCGTAATTCCGCACGGCCTGGGTCGACAGGCCGTGCTCGCGCGCCAGATCGGAGGGTCGCAGGTTGTCCATCGGTTTGAGACTTTACCGGGCATGGATAAGCGCTGTAATGGCCAAATCCCGGACCAAGTATCAACCGTCGTTTCAACGATACGATTCATACACATGACTCAGGACATTCGAGACCTCGTACCCGCCTCTTGTGAACTGCTCGGACTGGGTGAGCCCACCCACCGCGAACCCGCCTTCGGCTGGATCCGCAACGAACTCCTGCCCCAACTGGTCGAGCACGGCTTCCGCTCCATCGCCCTGGAGATCGACCGCGTGGCGGCCATGACCGTGAACGACTACGTCCTGGGCGGCCCCGGTGTGCTGGAAGACGTGATGCGGGAAGGCTTCTCGCACGAATGGGGTGAACTCGAGCCCAACCGTCAACTGGTGCAATGGATCCGCGACCACAACAACACCCGCCTGCCCGCGGACCGCATCACCTTCCACGGCTTCGACGCCCCGACCGAGAACTACAGCGCCCCCAGCCCGCGCACCTACCTCGAACACGCCCGCGACTACCTGGGCCTCGACCTCGACATCGCGAGCCTCGCCGGTGACGATCACCGCTGGAGCCGCCAGGAGGCGGTCCTGGATCCGGCCATGTCCCCGGGCGCGACCCCCGAAGCGAAACAGCTGCGCGCCCTCGGCGAGGACATGCTGTTCGCCCTCTACCGCCGCGCCCCCGAACTGGTCGCCGCCACCTCCCGCGCCGAATGGTTCCGCGCCGAAACACATCTCACCGGCGGCCTCGCACTGCTGCGCTACCACGCCCAGTGCGCAGAACCGCTCCCGCAGCACGAGCGCCTGACCCCGCTCATCGCCGCCCGCGACACCATCATGGCCCAGAATCTGCTCGCCATCCGCCGCCTCGAAGCCGATCGCGGCCCCACCCTGGTCTACTCCCACAACCTGCACCTGCAACCCGGCCGGACCAGCATGCCCGTGGCGGGTCAGGACCACAGCTGGTCCAATGCGGGCGCGATCATCGACGCGCTGGGCGTCATCGACTACACCTTCATCGCCGGAAGCCTCGGCCGCAGTGCGTCTTTCGAGCTCGACGTACCCGAGCCGGACACCTACGAGGGCCTGCTGGACGCCCGCACCGCCACCTGGGGCTTCAATCCCGCCACGCCCATCACCGCCGGACGTCAGCGCTCGGATGCAGTGCCGCACGGCCACTTCCCGCTGACCGCCGACCTGCTCGCCCGCGCGGACGCGGTGCTGCACGTCAGCGACGGCTCAGCGTGCCGCAGGGATTTCGAGCCCGTGCTGTAGCGCCGCGACAGTACTGTCGAGAATCTCGTAGAGGTGGCGCACCGACGGATCCGGTTGCGCCACCCAATGATCGAGGCCCACCCCGAATGCCGAAAAGCAGGTCGTGGCCGCGAGTTTCGCCCGCAGGTCGTCCTCCGGCAGTCCGGCCCGCAGTGCGAAATTGCGGGCCAGGGCGTCACGGCGGCCGAAGGTGCCGGTGAAATTCTCCTGGCGCAGTTGCGGATTGGTGATCAGCACCAGGCGGGCGCGCCGCGCCGTGTCCGCCTGGCGGCGGCGCAGCTCGGCCTGGCTGTCGTCGAGCAGGAAATCACGCAGTGCCGCCCGCAGTGCGACGAAGACCGCCTCCTCCGGCGGGCGGCGGTCCAGGGCGGCCAGCAGATGCGCCATGACGTCCTCCTCATGGCTGAAGACCACGGCCGTCTTGGACGGGAAATGCCGGTGGAAGGTGCGGCGCGACACGTGGGCGGCGTCGGCGATCTCCTGCACGGTGGTCTGCTCGAAGCCGCGGCGCTCGAACAGCACCAGCGCGGCATCGATCAATTCGCGCCGCACCCTGGCCTTCTCGCGTTCGCGCAACCCGGTCGGTGCCGTCATTCCGCCCTTTCGTCGTCGTGTCGCCCACCCCTGGTGTCTCAATGTGACAGTTCACAGGATAGTCTGGCCGAAGTGTCTCACTGTGACACCAAGGCAGTGGGGTACCGAATTGGCATGGATACGAGAGGACGCTCCGATGACGCGACGCACCGTGATCACCATGGTCTCGGCGGCACTGCTGGCCACCGGTCCGCTGGCCGCCACCGCCGTGGCCGACCCGCCCGCCAGCTCGGTGGGCGCGGCCCCGGGCACCGTCATCGGCAATGAGGTTCTGCCGCAGCAGCTCTGGCTCGACGGCGCGGGCTCGGCCCGCAAGCTCACCTACTGGACCCGCGACTCCGCCGATCAGCCCGCGCTGTCCACCGGCGTCGTGTTCACCCCGGCCGGGACCCCGCCGCCCGGCGGCTGGCCGGTGCTGTCGTGGGAGCACGGCACCGTCGGCATCGGCGACGAATGCGCGCCCTCGGTGGCGGGCCGCTCGGACCGCGACATGGGCTTCCTCGCCACCTGGCTGAAGCAGGGCTACGCCATCGTCGCCACCGACTACATCGGTCTGGGCACCCCGGGCGTGCACGCCTACCTCGACGGCCGCGCCGAGGCGCACGCCGCCATCGATATGGTCCGCGCCGCCCGCGCCGAAGACGACTCGCTGGCCCGGAAGTGGGTGGCCATCGGCCAGTCGCAGGGCGGCGGCGCAGCGGTTTTCACCGCCTCCCTCGCGACCCGCTATGCGCCCGAACTGGATTACCGCGGCGCGGTGGCCACCGGCCCGGCCTCCAATATCGTCGAGGCCGCGACCCTGATCGGCCCGAACACCCCGGCCATCGGCTCCTCGCACATCACCGCCTACGCCACCTACGTGTTCAACGGCCTGAAGGCGGCGCGCCCGGACTTCGATCTGGACAGCTACCTCACCCCGCTCGGCAAACAGCTGGTGACCGCGGGTGAGACCCTCTGCTTCACCCCGATGGCCGAACGCGCCCAGGGCATCTCGCTCAACCAGCTGGTCTCCCGGCCGCTGTCGGAGGGCGATTTCGTGCCCGTCGCGCATGCGGTCATGGATGTGCCGCTGACCGGCTACGACCGGCCGCTGTTCATCGGCCAGGGCACCAATGACACCGATGTCCCCGCGCCGCTGACCGCGAAGCTGGTGGCCGATATGGCCGCCGCCGGAACCCATCCCGAGGTGCACGTGTACCCCGGGAAGGATCACAGCGGCGCCATGCTCGCCTCGCTGGCCGACAGCGTGCCCTTCGTGGCCCGACTATTCGGCTGACACTCAGCCGATGGTGACCGTGGTGTCGATCAATCCGAAGATCTCGCCCTGCGGTCCCGACACGATGCCCATGCGGCCGAAGGGGCTGTCGTCCGGACCCATGAGGACGGTCGCGCCGAGCTCCTTCGCCTGCTCCAGCGCGGCGTCGGTGCCCGCGACCTGGAACCAGGTCAGCCAGTAGTTGGCGTCGCCGCCGGGCTGGCCGGTGGTGTCGGCCATGCCGCCCATGGGCCGGCCCTGCGGGTCGTTGAAGGTGGAGTAGATCATCTGCTCGTTGCCGATCTCGTCGTACGACCAGCCGAAGACCTGCTTGTAGAACTCCTGGGAGGGCACGTAGCCGTTGGTGTGCAGGTCGTTCCAGCAGTACGCGCCCGGCTCGTTGTAGATGCCTGCTCCGGTGTGCGCCTTGGCTTCCCACACGCCGAACACCGCGCCCGCCGGATCCGCGGCCACGAACATGCGGCCCACGTCCATGACGTCGAAGGGCGGCATGAACACCGCGCCGCCCGCCGCCTGCACCGCGCCCGCGACGGCGTCGGCATTGTCGGCGGCGAAGTAGGTGGTCCACACCGAGGGCATGGCCACGTCACCCATCTTGGGCCCGATGCCCGCGGCCGGGTGGCCGTCGAGCATGGCGATCATGTAGCCGCCGGACTCCGGCGGGCTGTCGAGGACGTCCCAGCCCAGCAGCCGGGAGTAGAAGTCCCGCGCGGCGGCGGGATCGTCGACCGAGCAGTCGACCCAACACGGAGTTCCTTGCGGCCAGGGCTTGTCGGTTGTGGGCATAGGGATCCTCCCGAGAACGGTCGGTGCGGCCTGTCGGACGGGCAGGCACATGGTCAGCTAACCACTCTTCCCGGCAATCCGGACTTGTAATACCGAACGGTCGTAAATTGATATCGAACTTTCTGTAAGGTGCCCGAAGCTCCGTTCGAACTGCTGTCTTTGCCCGGATCGTCCCTGCTTTCCGTCGATCGATGTCCAGCCGGTGCACGAGGGGAGTCCAGATGTCCACGGTGCGGGAAGCCGCCTACGCGGTCTTGCGGTCCTTCGGCGCGACCACCGTCGTCGCCAATCCCGGGTCCAACGAACTGCCGTTCCTCGACCGCATGCCCGACGACTTCCGGTTCATCCTGGCGCTACAGGAGGGCTCGGTCATCTCCATAGCCGACGGGTACGCGCAGGCCTCGGGGAAACCGGTCGTGGTCTCGGTGCACTCGGCGGCCGGACTGGCCACCGGCATGGGGGCGCTCACCAACGCCTACGACAACGGCGCGCCGCTGATCATTCTGGCGGGGCAGCAGTTCCGGGCCCTGATCACCGAGGAGGCCATCGTCACCAACCGCGACGCGACCGTGCTGCCGCGGCCGCTGGTGAAGTGGAGTTTCGAAGCGCCCAGCGCGCAATCGGTCCCGGCGGTGCTGGCCCGTGCGGCGGCCTGCGCGCTGACCGCGCCGACCGGGCCGGTGTGCGTGTCGATTCCGCTCGACGATTGGCGGCGCGAATCCGATTCCGACACCGACGGTTACGCGGCCACCCGGCGGATATCCGGGAATCCGCAAGTGCCGCAGGCGGATATCGATCGGATCGCGCAGCGTTTGGAGAACGCGGCGAACCCGGTGCTGGTGCTCGGGCCCGACGTCGACAAGTACGGCGGGTGGGAAGCGGGGGTCGCCCTGGCCGGAAAGCTGCGCACGGAAGTGTATTTGGGCAGCGGGGAGTATTCGCGCATGCCGTTCCCCACCGATCACCCGTGCTTCCGGGGTGCGCTCGGGGCGACGGTCGCGCAGGTGCGTGAGCAGCTCGCGCCCTATGACGTGGTGGCCTGGATCGGTGGGGCGCTGCTGCCGTATCACGGCTGGTCGCCGGGCCCGTATCTGTCCGGCGATCCCGAGGTCATCCACATCACCGCCGATCCGGCCCAGGCGGCGCGGGCGCCGCTGGGCTGGTCTATCGTCGGTGATCCGGCGGCGGCGCTGTGGCAGCTCGCCGAGGCGGTGGCCACCTCGGCCCGGCCGGTACCGGCGGCCCGTCCGGCTCCCGAACCCGCGCCCGTCGGCGGCCATTTCACCGAGCATCAGCTTTGGGATGTGCTCGCCGAAACCCGGCCCGCCGGAGCGCAATTCGTGTGGGATGCGCCGTCGATGATCGGCTGGTGGAATCGGGTGCCGATCACCGAGCCTCGCACCTATTACGCGCCCGGCGCGGCCACCGTGGGCTTCGGGCTGCCCGCCGCGGTCGGGGTGAGCCTGGCGCGGCCCGACAGCCCGACCGTCGCCATTCTCGGCGACGGCGCGAGCAACTACACCATCGCCGGGTTGTGGACGGCGGCCCGTCACGGGTGCGACGTCACCTTTGTCATCCTGCGCAACGGCACCTATCAGGTGCTCGAGGATTATGCCGTCATGCTCGACGCGCAGCTGCCCGACATCACCTTGCAGGGCATCGACTTCGTCTCCCTCGCAACGGGTTACGGCGTTGCGGCCGAGCGTGTTTCCACGCCAGACGAGGCCGCGACGGCGTTGCGGCGAGCCTTCGCGACGCCGGGACCGCATCTGATCGAGGTCAATGTCAGCGCCCAGTCCAGCGGGATGTACTGATCAGGCGCGGTGCGGGTACGCGCCCCCGTCGACGACGATGCGCTGGCCGGTGAGGTATCCGGCGGCGGGGGAGACCAGGAAGGCCACGACGTCTGCGATCTCCTCCGGGCGGCAGACGTGGCCGAACGGGGAGGTGTCGTCGAGATCGGTCGCCTGCTTCAGGGTGCCGCCGCTGAGCGCGGCGGTCAGGCGATCGCCCATATCGGAGCTGACCAGGCCGGGAGCAACGATGTTCACGTGAATCCCGTTGGCGGACTCCTCCTTCGCCAGCGTGTGCGCCAGGGCTTCGAGGGCGGCCTTGGCCATGTTGTAGGGAGCCCCGTTCGCGCCCAGCGCGTGTGCCGCGACGCTGCTGATCATGATGATGTCCCCGCGCGGGCACTTGCGCATCTCCGGCAGCACCAGTCCGGTCAGATGATGCGGTCCGACGGCCTGAATCCGCAGCAGCCGTTCGACTTCCGCGGGATCGGTGTCGGCGACCGCGCGTCCCCGGCTGGCAATACCGCCATTGTGCACCAGGATGCTGATCGGCCCGAGCTCGGCGGTGACGCGCTCGACCATGGCCGCCACCGCCGCCGCGTCATCGACCGGCGCGTGTACGGCCAGCGCGGTCGCCCCGGCCGAATTCAACTCCGCCACGGTCTCGTTCGCCGGTTCCTCGTGTCGCGCCCAGTTCACCGCCACGGCCGCCCCGCGTGCGGCCAACTCCCGGCTGATGGCTCGCCCGATCCCGCGCCCGCCACCCGTCACCAGTGCGACCCGACCCGCCAAATCACCTGCTGCTGCATTCATCCGGTCAACATATGACAACCCGGCATCATTGCGATCGGGAGTGGCGGCCATTACAGTCCGACCGTTGGGTACGCAGCGGTTCCTTGCAACGGGGTCGGGATGAAGTTCAGAAATGTGCGGGGACGGACGCTGGGCGCGTTGGCCCTGCTGGCCACCGCGGTCACCATTGGTGCACTGGTCAGGCCACTGGCCACGGCCACGCCGGATGCCGGGACGCTCGGCGCGGCGTGGACCGCCACCGAGGACGGTCCGGCGAAATATCCTGGCGTGCACATCGATTGGGATGTGCCGATCACGATGAGCGACGGCACCGTCCTGAAGGCCAATGTGTACAGGCCCATGGACGCCGAGGGGCATATCGTCGACACCCCGCTGCCGACCATCGTCAACCTCACCCCGTACACGAAACTCGTGTCGATGCTGGCGGATTCGGCGCTGTCGATTCCGGGGCTGTCGGATGTGCTGTCGGGATTCCTCCAGGGCTTCGACCTGTCCGGCGTCGGCCTGGGCGGGCTCTCGGATCTGGTGAAGCTGGTGCCGGGCGGCGCCGCACGGGTTTTCACCGCCGACCGCAAGCTGATCCAGTCCGGCTACACCCAGGTCGTGGCCGATGTGCGCGGCACCGGCTTCTCCGAGGGCGTGTGGCAGGTCTTCCAGGAGCGGGAACAGCTCGACAGCGTCGAGGTCATCGACTGGGCCGCGCAGCAACCCTGGTCGGACGGCAAGGTCGGCATGTCCGGCATCTCGTACTCGGCGATCAACCAGGTGCAGGCCGCCGAGCATCAACCGGCCGCGCTGCGGGCCATCTTCCCGGTGGAACCCGGCAGCGACCTGGTGCGCGACGTGCTCGCCACCGGCGGCGCGCTCGGATTCGGTTTCATCCCACCGTGGTTGCTGGGCGTGGACACCCTCAAGCTGCTGCCGGATCTCGGGTCGATCTTCTCGGGCACCTTCGACTGGAAGTGGCTCGCCGACCGGCTGGAGAGTCCGTTCACGTTCTTCGACTACATCATTCAGGCATTGACGGTGCAGTCGATCCCGGAGATTCCGGACAACTTGAAGAGCCTGCTGGAACCCGACAGCGGTCTGCGCAGCGCCTGGCTCGGCCATCCCGACCGGGTGCGGGTGCCGACCATGGTCTACGGCGGCTGGCACGACATCTTCACCTACTCCGAACCTCGCATCTATGACGCGATTCCTTTGCCCGCCGGGCAGAAGCAGCTGATCATGGGCGACACCTACCACGCCAATCCCGGCAGCGGCTTCGGTGGGCCGGGCGCGCCGCCGCGGCTGGACGTGCTGCAGCGTGCGTGGTTCGACAAGTGGCTCAAGGGGATCGGCAACGGCATCGACTCCTACGGTCCGGTGACGCTGTTCCAGCAGGGCGGTTCCTGGACCACGACGGACGAATTCCCGCGCGCCGGAGTCGATTACCGGCGGCTGTACCTCTCCGGAGCGCCCAGCGGGACCGCCCCGATGAGCGTGCACGACGGCAGCCTGGTCGCCGATCCCGCGGGGCCGCAACGGCTCACGGTCGGCCCGGGCATCATGAGCCTGTGCTCGCGTGATTCGGCGCAGATCACCGCGGGCGTCACCGCGATTCTCGATGCCTGCGCCAAGGACGCCCGGCCGATGGAACTCAACGGGCTGACCTTCACCAGCCCGCCGGTCGCCGACGCCACGCTGATCTCCGGCGCGGTGAACGTGCACCTGAACACGGTGCTCGACGCCACCGACGGCTACTGGTCGGCCACGCTCAACGATGTCGCTCCCGACGGGAAGTCCACGGTCCTGACCTCCGGCCAGCTGAACGCCTCGCTGCGAAAGGTCGACGAGGACAAGGCGACTCGCTCGCCCAACGGCGACTACACCGACCCGTACCCGATCCTGACCCTGGCCGACCGCCAGCCACTCGTGCCCGGCCAGCCCACCACCATCGATCTGGGCCTGACCGCCACCGACGCCGTCCTGCAACCGGGCCACCGCCTGCGCGTCGACGTCTTCGCCTTCAACTTCCCGCGCGGGCTGCCGCTGCGGCCGCTGCTGAACGAAAGCCAGCTACTGCCCCAGCACATCGACCTCGACCCGAACGCGCCCAGCTGGGTGAACGTCCCGCTCGGCGGAAACATCGGCTGGTAGCTCAGGATTCGAGCACGGCCTCGGCCTCGACAACCACGTCCTCCGGGCTCACGACGTCGTCGAAGGCGTCGCGGGCCAGCAGGTCGGCGTAGAAGCCGTTGCGCTCCACCAGTTCCCGGTGGGTGCCGCGTTCCGTGACCCGGCCGTGATCGAGCACCACGATCTGGTCGGCATCGCGAATCGTGGACAGCCGGTGCGCGATCGTGATGGTGGTGCGGTTCGCCGACAGCGTGTCGATGGCCGCCTGCACCTCCCGCTCGGTCTTGGTGTCCAGCGCGCTGGTCGCCTCGTCCAGCACCATGATCGGCGGATTGCGCAGGATGGCCCGCGCCACCGCCAGCCGCTGCTTCTCGCCGCCGGAGAACCGGTAACCGCGTTCGCCGACCAGGGTGTCGTAGCCGTCGGGCAGGCCCATGATGTGGTCGTGGATCTGCGCGGCCTTGGCGGCCGCGTGCAATTCCTCGTCTGTCGCATCGGGTTTCGCGAAGCGCAGATTGTCGGCGATGGACGAGTGGAACAGGTAGGTCTCCTGCGACACGACGCCCACGGCCGAGGACAGATCCGCGAACGACAGGTCCCGCACATCGACACCGTCAACGGTCACCCGTCCCGAGGTAACGTCGTACAGCCGCGCCACCAGATACCCGAGAGTCGTCTTCCCCGAGCCGGTTTCGCCGACAATCGCCAGGCTGGTCCCGGCGGGCACCTCGATATCGATATCGCTCAACACCTCTCGATCGGCGTCATAGGCGAACCCGACCTTTTCGAATCGCACCGCCCCCGATACCTTCTCGGGCATGGGAGTGGGCCGCGTCGGCTCCTCGATATCCGGTCGCAGATCCAGGTATTCGAAGATCCTCCCGAACAGCGCCAGCGAGCTCTGGATATCCACGCCGGTCGACAGCAGCATGACGGCGGGCCGCAACAGCCCGGCCTGCAAGGTCGTGAACGCGACCAGCGTGCCGATCGACACCATCGGATGCCCCTGCGCCACAGTCATTCCCGCCGCCCAGTAGATCACCGCGGGCATGGCCGCCATAACGATCGAGATCGTCGACTGCCGCCACCGCCCCGCCATACTGGACCGAATCTCCAGATCCACCAGCCCCCGCGATTCCCGCGTGAAATCATCCACCAACGCCGGCGACCGCCCCATGGTGCGCGACAACAGAATCCCGCTGACCGACAGCGACTCCTCCACAATCGCCGACATCCCCGCCAACTTCCGCTGCCGCTCCCCGGTGATCTTCCGCCGCTCCGACCCAACCTTCCGGCTGATCCACACGAACAGCGGCAACATGACCAGCGACACCAACGTCAGCCGCCAATCCAACGCGGCCATGGCGATCACCGCCGCCACCACGGACGTGAAGTTCGAAACCAACGAGGTAAGCGTCGAGGTGACCGTCGACTGCATCCCCCCGATGTCATTTGCGATCCGCGACTGCACCTCCCCGGTACGAGTCGTCGTGAAGAAGCTGAGCGGCATCGACTGCAGCCGCGCATACACGGCCGACCGCAGATCGTGCATCACGTTCTGCCCAACCGCCGTAGAAATATAGGTCTGCAACACGCCGAACACACTGTTCAGCGCCGCAACCGCGATCATCCCCGCGGCCAACAGCGTCAGCAGCCCCGTCCGCCCGTGCGGCAAGGCGTCATCAATGACCCCGCGCAACAGAAACGGCGAAGCCAGCCCAGCTAGCGAGGACAACCCAACAAGCGCCCCAACCAGGGCCAACCGCCCCTTATAGGGCTGAAAGAGCCGGACGATCCGACCAAGTTCCGTCTGTGAACCCACAAGCGCCTCCTTCCAAAGGGAGTCAAGCGCTATAACTGAGTCTGACTCATAATTGTTCCGAGGACAATGAGCTATGCTCCAAATCATGCCGAACAGCCCGGAGCCCCCCGACGACGACCTCGCGGACCTGTTCCTGCGCACGACCAAGCGCATGCGCCGCACGCAATCGGCCCGCCTGTCCCCGCTAGGCCTCACTCCGGCTCAGGCGCGCGCCCTACGCGTCATCGGCCGCGCCGCCGAGCACGGCGACGAGCCCCTCCGCATGTCCGCCCTCGCCGACTACCTGGGCATCGTCCCCCGCTCCGCCACCACCGTCGTCGACGCCCTCGCCGCCGCGGGCCTAGTCACCCGCGAACAAGACCCAGCCAACCGCCGCGCCACCCTGGTCACCCCCACCGAGGCCGGGCGGCAGGCCCTGACCCGCATGTTCGAGGCCCGCCGCGACGCCGCCGAGGAGATCTTCTCCGCCCTCACCCCCGCCCAGCGCCACACCCTCCGCGACCTACTCGCCACCCTCGCCGCCGACTCCCCCCACTGACCCAACGCCACCGCTCCCCGAACGCACTGCGATGCCGAGTGATGGGCCTAGTCCTACAACAACCACTGTCGGTGAGCGGATTTCTGTCAAATTCCTTGCTGCAGTGTAGGAATAGGCCCATCCACGGTTCCCGCGACCACCGGCGGGCGGTGCACGTCATGCCGATTGTCGGGTGGTGGATGCTGATCAACTCTGGGAACATCGGGGTCGGAGTTCGACTTCGGCGCCGGTGGGAGGAAATCACAGATGACCACCTTGCGGCGGTTCTGGATCGAATTCGACACGCAGGAGCGCTTCGACGGCCTGCTCCAGGAGGGCGTAGGTGTATCAGGCTTCGATGTGCGCGATTGCTTGTCGATGGTGACGGACCTGGTCCGCGACCGACCGTTACCGCCCGTGAGCCGAATTACCGCCGACATCTCACTGGCCGAACCACTCCCGGTGAGTCGCCGCTATCTCGGGGTCTCGGTATGGCGCGGCGTGTGGTACCCACCCCTGAACCTGGAAACCGGACCGACCCGCAACATCGACCGCAGAGGCGCACCCCGCGACTACCCGACACCTGTCCCGCAATCACACCCCAGGCGAGCTAGTGAGACCCTGGGCGCGAAGGCTACGTGGTGGGACGAAATCCCACATATCGGCAGCCTATTGTGGCCGCTGGTAACCATGCACAGCGCCGAATACGGCCGCGGAATGCGCTCGAGCGCAACGGCGTTGCGCGAGGCCTGTGCCAGAGATTCGACCTACGGGATGCTGGTGCGCGAAGCGCTCGACTTCATGATCGCCTGGCGCCCAACACCCGACGAGTGGTTCGACCCGACCAAAACCAGCTTCGCCGATCAACACGCCCTGGACAAGTACCTGCGAGCCTTCCGCGACTACTTGTTCGAAACCCGCCCCGAACCGATCTATCCTCCCGACAGCGAACCGCTTTCCCCCGAAGACGCGGTGCTAGACGCTCTCAGCCGCCTGGTCATCACTCGTCCGGTTCCGGTCAACGCTCCCGGCAGCGAACGGCTTTCATCCGACACGGAACCACGACTTCCCGAGAACGAGTGAAATCGTCTGAGGATCCTTACTCGCCTATGCCCCTTCACGATTCATCTGCGAGATGACTGCGCCGACTGCCGGGCGACAGGAGGCTGTCTATGGTGTCGGCCAGATGCCGGTAGTCGGTACGGCGCTCGTCAACGGTGAAATCGTTCGGACGCTCGCGCGCCAGGCGTGCGTAGCGGTGCTGGAAATCCGCCATCGCGTCGTAGATATTTCCCTCGATCTCGGCATGGATTCTCAGCACAGCCCGGCCTATCTGCCTGGTCAAGATGAGTTCGTCGATAGGTGTCTCGTCGACAGGTACGGGATTCGGTCTGCCGAGCCGCACCAGCACCGGCTCGACCGATTGCAGCAGATCCCAGTCGAAGCGGGCACGATAGGGACGCCTGCGCCCGGACTGCGGGTCGACCGCCTCGAAGTCGATTCGGTTCCCGATCGAGCCGAGGTCGCGGTCTTCATCGAACGGCCCCAGACCCGAGCCCAGAAACTCCTCCTTCGTACACGACCAAGGGATCAAATCCGCAATCGAATCCAACCGCGGCACAGCCACTCCCGGCTTCCGAAGCATTCGATGGAAGAGCAGACGAGGCCCTATCGCCCTGAACTCGAACTGCATGCCGGGCCAGAACGGCAAATCCCATCGAGCCGACTGAATCTCCCGCTCGCCGTAACGTTCGACCTCTTCCGAATCCGGCGCGCCCCAGGCTGTTACGTACTCAGCGATCGTAGTGAAGTTGTTCGTGGCGTCACCGAACCACCACCGCGCCTGCGCGACCGCAGTGTCGGCGTAGGTCGCACCGATTCGATCAAGCAGTCCTACGGCCTCCGTCGGGGCGCTCGTGCACATCGGATGAAGTATCGACAATTGGAAGTCACGCAGTGCCGTCACAGGTTCGCCGCCCATCCAGCCCTCCCCGTCGGCCTGATCGGAACCAAACATACCAGCCGAGTTCCGGATGCTCGACGAGCATGCAATCTGGCAGGCAAACGTCGAGAAGACGCCTGCTCCAATGCATTTTCGTGGCATAGGGCTTGCTGGGGCTATTTCGAATGTCCGCTTCTGGCGATGAGCGAGCTTGTCCGACTGAACCGCGTTCGGCGGGCTGGAGCGGCGTTGGAGTCAGGACTCCAACACCAGGAACAGGAAGGCCAGGAACCTCGGGTCCTCGCGGTCCTGGAAGAACTCGGGGAACCGCTCCAACGCTTCCGGGGCAGGTGCCGGTTCCTCGACGCGGGTGATGCGGAATCCGCTGTCGAAGAATGTCTGGAACATCGTCGACAGGGACCGATCCCAGAATGTGAGGTCTGCGGTCTGCCCGGCCATATCGGTCACCCTGCGCCGGCGCGTGGCGAAGTAGTTCGTGGTCTCGCCGGCCTGAAGTTGCGCGAACCATATGACCAGCGGGTGCTCCACCGAGAGGATCAGACGGCCGCCAGGCTTGAGCACACGCCGCATCTCCGCCAGCGGTGAGCGCCAGTCCTCGAGGTAGTGCAGCGCGAGGGAGCACACAACGTCGTCGAATGTGTTGTCACCGAACGGAAGAGGGGCAGCCAGGTCCCCGACGTGTAGCTCCGCGGCGCCCCCGACCCTGTCCGTGGCGATGTCGATCAGGGCCTGGCTGCCGTCGATTCCGACCGCAGTCGCCCCGCCTTCGATGAGGTCGACGAGCGTCGGACCCGAGCCACACCCGGCATCCAGCACATGCTTACCCCTCACGTCGCCGAGCAGGTCCCGAATCGCAGGCCGGTTGTAGTACTCGTTGAGGAGACTCTTCGCGTTCTCCTCAGCGTAGGCCTTGGCGATCGGGTCATACGCTGCCGCGCCGCCGGAGTCTGTCCGCCGAATTGTTGTCCCCACCTACCCGACGCTAACACGGCGGTAGCGGATGCCGCTGAGTGCGCGGTTCGGTTGACCGCCAGGCGATCTCGCGAACGCACGCTTCTGCCGACTTCCGGAAATGTAGCGCGTCGGCTGCCGAGATTCGGTGGCAACCCGTCGTTGCCAGAGCTGTTTGGCAAGATCACAGCTTGTCCAGCGCCCCAACTACTCCTCCGCGGCCGTTCGACGTCACCACCGCCTTCCCTCTGCTGGCTCGGTTGGCGCGCACGGCGACCCGGTTGCACCCGCGACCCGGGACGCCGTCACCACAGGACAGTTCCATTGGCGGAACGTTGCTCTGGCCCGCCGACCCCGCCCGGGCGTACAACGACGGCCTCGCCGAGGGGTACGCGGCAGAGAAAGAGACCAGCCTAATAGACGCTTACTACTGGCGGCCCGCGATGCTGGAGCTCGCCTGGGCGCGGACCTGCGTGTCGCTGACCTTGCGAACCCACTGTTGCTCCCCGACAACGCCTTCGACGATGTCATCGCCTCCCTGGTGCTGCACTACCTGCAGGACTGGGGGGCCGACACCTCGAAAACAGGTGTGCCGAGCGCGCAACGGTTCAGGGTTACTCGTAGAGACCCGGCGGCGTCGCGATCAGCTGAAGCGGCGGCATTTCGTCGGAGTGTCCGGATGCGGTGGAGCAAAACTGGAAGGGGCCGTCGGGGTCGAACAGGACCCTCATATGCGGATCGGCGTGGTCGAGAAACCACACGCTCAAACCCGTTCTGCTGTCGATCCGGTAATGCTCCCACGCCCGCCACACAGCATCCAGTCGCGTGACGGCCTCAGCGTGGGACCACCACTGCGGACACCACACTCGACGGCCCTTCCCGACTTCTCGCCGATACAGAAGACTGAGATAGTTCTCAACGAATTCAACGACGGATCCGTACACCGGCGGAAGGTTGCTGGGGTCCACAGAACACTGAACATACTCGGCCGCAAGAGGTTGGGCGCGCTCGGACCAGACCGACTGCGTAGTCCGATACCGACCCGAACGGTTGCCCTCACGTCCCGTGCCAGCGCGACCCCGGGCATCGATTCACTGCTCCCGCCACCAGCCTTTTAAGTAGCCGAGTTGAGTGCATCCGTTCACGAATGGCAGCAGCCCACCGAGGATTAGGCTTCCGGTACACAACGGTTGGCACACACGCGAGCCGCATGTTGAGCGCGGATTGATTGTGGCGCAGTCTATGTCGTGATCGGGTAGGCGGCTTGGAAGGCCAGTCGCTGATCGGCGTCGGCCGCGATTCTGTCGAGTTCTTCGTCGAGGTTCATGAAGACCTGCCAGGGTTCTTGCCCGCTGATCGAGGCCACACGCTGCACGATGAGCTGTTCGAGCTCGGGAACCCGCTTGGCCTTCCAGATCTTGTCGGCAAGGCTCACCAGAAGATCGTCGATGTCGATGTCGGGTTCGGTCCACGCGGCATGGGTGCGTGCGAACCGCGCAGCGTTTTCGCTCACTCCATGAGCGAGCAGTAATTGGTACCCGTCGGCCTCGTGCGATGAGCCGGGGCCCGACAGTTCGGCAGGATGCAGGACCTTCCCGATGTCGTGGGTGGCCGCACCGAACAACACCGAATCGGCGTCGAATTGCACCGTCTCGTAGGTGGTCTGCAGCCAATCGACCAGCTGGCAGGCCACGTTGTGAACCGCTCGCAAGTGTGCGGCCAGCCGCGGCGGGGCGTCGAGCGCCCGAAGGATCGCCGCAGCACTCTCGGGCAGCGGGCGAAGCGGAGGCTCGGGTTGGTCGGTCAATGCCCGCTCGAGCACACCTGAGGTCACTCGACCACGGTAATCCCCACAAGATCGGATCGCTTGACCCACGCGAACACAGCCGCGGCCCGGGTGTTCAGAATCGGTCGTGGGCTGGTGAATACAGACATATGCCGTGAGGCGACGGGGATTCAGTGGCGTAGGTGGCGGTAGAAGTGGCGGAGGTCTTCGATGAGCAAGGCGGGCTGTTCGAGTCCGGGGAAGTGGCCGCCGTGGTCGAATTCGGTCCAGCGCACGATGTTGTGGGTTGGTTCGGCGATGCGGCGCACCGAAACCGAGATGTCGTGGGGGAATTGGGCGACCGCGACGGGGACCTCGATGCGAGGGCCGGGCCGGGCCCAGGTGAGGCCGTCTTCGAAGTAGTAGCGGGCTGCTGAGCCGGCGGTGGCGTTGAGCCAGTAGATCATGATGTTGGTCAGCATGGCTTCGCGGTCGACCGCGTCTTCGGGAGCGTTGGCGGAGTCGGTCCAGTCTTTGAATCGTTCAGCGATCCATGCCATTTGGCCGACGGGCGAGTCGGTGAATCCGTACGCAAGGGTCTGTGGTCGGGTGGCCTGGAGCATCCAGTAGGCGCCGATCTCGGTGTTCCAGCGTCGGCCCGCGGCCAGGGCCCGTTGATCGGCGGGGTCGTCGGGGTCGGCGGTGGCGGGGTCGATGAGGGCGGACAGGATCGAGGTGACATGGATGCCGGTGACATGCTCGGCATCGACTCTCGCCAGATGGCGGGTGACCTGGGAGCCGAGGTCTCCGCCGTGCGCGCCGTAGCGGTCGTAGCCGAGCCGCGCCATCAACACCGCTAGTGCTCGGGCGACCCGCTCGGCGGTCCAGCCGACCGCGGGTCCGGAGAACCCGAAGCCTGGCAGGGTCGGCACGACTACGTGGAAGGCGTCGCGGGCGTCGCCGCCGTGGGCTGCCGGGTCGATCAGCGGGCCGATCATGCCCAGGAATTCCACGATCGATCCCGGCCACCCGTGAGTGAGAACCAGGGGCATCGCGTCGGGGACGCGGGAGCGGACGTGGATGAAATGCAGGTCGTGTCCGTCGATTTCGGTGCGGAACTGTGGGAAGGCGTTGAGCCGGGCCTCCTGGGCGCGCCAATCATAGGTCTCACGCCAGTAGCGGGTCAGCTCCTGTATGTAGGACAGGGGGATGCCTTGGGTCCAGCCGACGCCGGGTGCATGATCGGGCCAGCGCACTGCGTCGAGCCGTCGATGCAGGTCATCGAGCTGGGTTTGGGGGACATCGATGCGGAACGTGCGGATGTCTGTGGATCCGGACACCGTGTCGAGGCTTGTGGTCGCCATCACAGGTCACCTTTCCGGTTGGGGAGCAGAAACGGGGACGAGGCCCCAGACAGGGAGCGGCGCGGCGTCACCGCCCGCCCCCCTGGGGATTTACTGGCGCAGTTGCCTGAAGAAGGCCCGAATGTCGTCGACGAACAGGTCGGGGACTTCGAAGGCGGGGAAGTGGCCGCCCTCGGCGTGGTCGCGGAAGAAGGCGACGCTGTCGCCGGCGCCGAGGACCTTGCGCACGAAAGCGTCACTGTAGAACAAGGATTGGGCCTGAGGCACCGGGGAGGGCCCGCCCCAGCCGGTGTTCTCGGCGTGGGCCATTTCCCAGTAGAAGTCGGCGGCTGCGGGCCCGGTACGGGTGAACCAGTACAGGCTCGCGGTGATCAGAATGTTCTCGCGGCTGATCGGGGTGGCGGGATTGGCCCATTCCACGAATTTCTCCGCGATCCAGGCCAGTTGCAGGATCGGGGAATCGGCCAGGCCTGCCGACAGGGCGTTGGGTTGGGTCGAGTGCAGCACCCGGTAGCCCTTCATCTGCGCCCAACTGTGTTGTGCCGCTTCGAGCTGCTTGCGCTCGTCGGCGTCGAGGCCCTCGGGGACGGGCAGGTCCTCGCCGACCATGCCGAGCTGGAGCCGGTCACCGTGGGTGTGCGCGCCGATCACCCGCTCCGGTAGCAGTGCGGCCACCCGGCCGGTGACACCCGCCCCGATGTCGCCGCCCTCGACCCCGAAGCGGTCGTAACCCAGCCGAGTCATCAGCTCGCCGAACGCCAGCGCGGTCCGGTCGAGGTTCCAGCCGCGCGCCGATAGCGGGCTCGAGAACACGAACCCGGGCAGCGATGGGATCACGAGGTGGAACGCATCGGCCGGGTCGCCGCCGTGAGCACGCGGGTCGGTCAGTGGCCCGCTGGCGGCGAGGAACTCGACGAACGAGGTCGGGTAGCTGTGGTTGAGCAGCAGCGGGGTGGCGTCGGGTTCGGGTGAGCGCAGGTGCAGGAAGTGGATGGTTTGCCCGTCGATCTCGGTCACGAAGTGCGGCAGCGTGTTCAGCTCGGCTTCGTGTGCGCGCCAATCGAACCCGTCGCTCCAATACGAGGCGAGCTCACGCAGGTAGTCGGGGGCGATGCCGTGGTCCCACTCCGCGCCGGTGCCCGGCACCGGGTGGGGCGCACGGGTGCGGGCGAGCCGTTCACGCAGATCATCGAGCTCAACCTGCGGGATCTGGATCCGGAAGGGAATGATGTCAGCGTTCATGACCTCAACTTAGAGTCGACGCAGGTCAGGAACTGTCCTAGTTCGGGCAGCCGGCGGGTGTGTCGTGCGGCACGGCGGCTCTCGCACCTGGAGCTCTGGCTGTCCGCTGGACCGGGAGGCAGGTTACGAGCAGCGGCCATCGCCGGTCGAGATGAGGTCGCACCATAGAGAAGTGCTCAGGCTGTTGGTACCACCGTCGGGACCTTCCTCCGTCACTGTCAGGGTCACGTCGACAAAGTCGGCGTCCACACTGCCCGAGGCATCACCCACGGTGACGGTCACCCGCTCGGTGACCCCGACCGTGGTTTCGGCCAACTGCCCTTCGAAGCCGACTATCTGGTTATGGCTGACAATCACCCTCAGCTTGTCCGGCACGAAGGTAACCGCATGACCGGTACCCGTGGAGAGCCATGCGGCCAAGGCGGCCGCTATCAGCGAAATCGTCAATCATGCAATGAGCTTCATGGACGGAGCCTAGAAGGGCCCCGCCATGCGGTGCATCCCCATTTTGGGGCCAAGCGATCGGGGGAGTGGGTTGGGGGTCGTGGGGAGG
>NZ_BAAFGR010000070.1:0-38659 GCF_041154655.1 Nocardia sp. JMUB6875 | reverse complement strand
GAGAAGGTGTCGCAGGCCTTGACCTGACCGGTTTTGTAGCCGGTGAGGAACCATTTCTGGCGTTCCTCGGAGGAGCCGTGGGTCCAGGCTTCGGGGTTGACGCGGCCGGTGGAGGCCTTTTGGATGCGGTCGTCGCCGACGGCGGAGGCGGCGGAGAGGGCGTCGCGGATGTCGTTGTCGGTCAACGGCTTCAGGAACGGGGTGTTCGAGCCGGGGGCGTTGAGCTTGTCGGCGTAGTAGGCCCAGACACCGGCGTAGCAGTCGGCCTGGAGTTCGGTGCGGACCGCGCCGGAGGTGGGGCCCTGGGGGTCGCGCTGGGCGCGGTTGATGTCGCCGAGCAGGTTCTGGATGTGGTGGCCGAACTCGTGGGCGACCACGTACTCCTGGGCGAGGGCGCCGCCGGACGAGCCGAAGCGGTCGACGAGCTCCTGGAAGAAGCTGGTGTCGAAGTAGGCGGTCTGGTCGGCGGGGCAGTAGAACGGGCCGACCGCGGAGGAGGCGCGGCCGCAGCCGGTGCTCACCGCGCCGGAGAACAGGACCAGCTTCGGCACCACGTACTTGCGGTTGGTCTGCTTGGGCAGCTCGGTGGTCCACACATTGTCGAGACTCTGCGCGGTGAGAATCACGCGGCAGTCGACGTACTTGTTGGCGTCCGCACCCGTCTTGCAGTGGTCGGGCAGCTTCGCGGTGTTCGACTGTGAATTGGAGTCCGCGCCCGTGAACTGGCCGAGAATGCTGCCCGGATCGCCGCCGAGCAGCAGGCTCGCGATCAGGGCGATGATGCCGATCGCGCCACCGCCGAGGACCAACCCGCCGCCCATACCTGGTCCGCCGCCACTCGCCCGGTTCGGGTCGATTTGCAGGCCCTCGTTGAAGGTCATGGGTATCACTCTGACACGGGCGAGTCGATATCGGTTTCCACTCGCTGAACGTGTCTCTCTACGATGGGTCTGCACCCGGTCACATCTCACTGGTGCTACGAGTCCGTCGAAAGGAATCCCGTGCTGCGCACCCACTTGGCTGGTTCGCTGCGAAGCGAGCACGCCGGTCAGACCGTCACCCTCACCGGATGGGTGGCCCGGCGGCGAGACCACGGTGGCGTGATCTTCATCGATCTGCGCGACGCTTCGGGTGTGTCCCAGGCCGTCTTCCGTGAAGGCGAGCCCGCGGAGGCAGCCCACAAGCTGCGCAACGAGTTCGTCGTGAAGGTCACCGGAGTGGTCGAGAACCGACCGGCCGGTAGCGAGAACCCGAATCTGCCGACGGGCGCCATCGAGGTCAATGTGACCGAACTCGAGGTGCTCAACGAGGCCGCGCCGCTGCCCTTCCAGCTCGACGACGAGCCCGGCGAGGAAGCCCGCCTCAAGTACCGCTACCTGGACCTGCGCCGCGAGGGCCCGGCCCACGCGATCCGCCTGCGCTCCAAGGTCAACGCCGCGGCCCGCGACGTGCTGGCCAAGCACGCCTTCGTCGAGGTCGAGACCCCGACCATGACGCGGTCGACGCCAGAAGGCGCGCGCGACTTCCTGGTTCCGGCTCGCCTGCAGCCCGGCAAGTTCTACGCCCTGCCGCAGTCGCCGCAGCTGTTCAAGCAGCTGCTCATGGTCGGCGGCATCGAGCGCTACTACCAGATCGCGCGCTGCTACCGCGACGAGGACTTCCGCGCCGACCGCCAGCCCGAGTTCACCCAGCTCGACATCGAGATGAGCTTCGTCGAGCAGGAAGACGTCATCCTGCTGGCCGAGGACATCCTGGCCGCGCTGTGGAAGCTGGTCGGCTACGAGATCCCGACCCCGATCCCGCACATGACCTACGCCGAGGCCATGCGCCGCTACGGCTCGGACAAGCCCGACCTGCGCTTCGAGGTCGAGATCACCGAGATGATGGAGTACTTCAAGGACACGGAGTTCCGCGTCTTCCAGGCTCCCTATGTCGGTGCGGTCGTCATGCCGGGCGGCGCCTCGCAGCCGCGTCGCCAGTTCGACGCCTGGCAGGAGTGGGCCAAGCAGCGCGGCGCGAAGGGCCTGGCCTACATCACCTTCCAGGAGGACGGCACCCTCGGCGGCCCGGTCGCCAAGAACCTGACCGAGGCCGAGCGCGAGGGCCTGGCCAAGCAGGTCGGCGCCAACCCGGGCGACTGCGTGTTCTTCGCCGCCGGTGACCAGAAGTCCAGCCGCGCGCTGCTGGGCGCGGCCCGGGGCGAGATCGCCCGCAAGTGCGGTCTCATCGACGAGAACGCCTGGGCCTTCGTCTGGATCGTGGACGCGCCGATGTTCGAGCCCGCCGCCGACGCCACCGCGAGCGGCGATGTGGCGCTGGGCCATTCGGCCTGGACCGCGGTGCACCACGCGTTCACCTCGCCCAAGCCCGAGCACCTGGCCACCTTCGACACCGATCCCGGTGCGGCGCTGGCCTACGCCTACGACATCGTCTGCAACGGCAACGAGATCGGCGGCGGCTCGATCCGTATCCACCGCCGCGACGTGCAGGAGCGCGTGTTCAAGGTGATGGGCATCGGCGAAGAGGAGGCCCAGGACAAGTTCGGCTTCCTGCTCGACGCCTTCTCCTTCGGCGCTCCGCCCATGGGCGGCATCGCCTTCGGCTGGGACCGCATCACCGCGCTGCTGGCCGGGGTGGATTCGATTCGCGAGGTCATCGCGTTCCCGAAGTCGGGTGGCGGCGTCGACCCGCTGACCGACGCGCCGACCCCGATCACGCTGCAGCAGCGGGCCGAGGCGGGCTTGAACGCCAAGCTCGACGCGAACGGCAACCCGGTCAAGGAAGACGGTAAGTAGGGCAAACGCCCGAAATAAGCAGTGCCCCCGGTCTCTCCGAGACCGGGGGCACTGTCGTTATCGAGCTGTTCAGACCGGCACGACCAAGCGTCCGGTCAGAGTGCGGTAGGCGTAGGTGGTGGCGATGGCGGTCACCGGTCCCGCGATCAGCAGGCCCAGACCGCAGAACAGCAGGCCGACCGCGGTGATGATCAGCACCGCCAGCGCCAGCAGCGTCACATGTAGGGCATTGGCGATCACCAGCCGCACACTGGCCTGGATGGCGGCGATCGGATTCATGTCCTGATCGATCACGAAGTGCAGCGCGAACATGCACAGCACACCCACGATCACCGCCGGGAACACGCACGCGATGGCGGCCACGAAGCAGAGCCCGAACACGATGAGCGCGGTGATGAGCACATTCCCGGCGTTCACGAAGCCGAAGAAGGCGGGGAAATCCGGTGGTGTGCCGTCGGTTTCGTAGAGCGCGCCGCGGATCATCGCCGCCTGCAGCAGCCACACCACCAGCGAAGCCACCGCGAACAGCAGGATCACCGCCGAGAGCGACTGCACCTGAACGATATTCACCAGCAGCGTGACCACCAGCCAGGCGATCAGGCCGATCAGCACCATGCCGACCCAGGGAACGGGATTGAGCCGGAAGCGATCCCAGCCGTAGGTCAGCGCGCCGCCGACGTCGAGGGTCTCGCGCGGGGCCGTCATCGGCGGCTGCTGGATCGGTTGGTTCGGCTGACCCGCGGGCGGCGGCATCGCACCCGGCGGGAATCCGCCCGGCGGAGGCGGATTGCCCGGCGGCGTCATCCCGGGTTGCTGCTGCTGCGGCGGCACGTTCTGGCCGTAGCCGGGAGGTGGCTGCGCCGCGCCCGACTGCGGGTTCAGCGGCGGCGGGGGTTCCACCGGTTCGTTGCCGTACTGCGCGGCGCCGGGTCCGTCGAACTGCGGATATCCGGCCAAACCGGGCATTTGGTGACGGCCGTGTATCGGTCCGTGCTCGGGAGTGCCGGAAGTCGGTGCGGGCTCGGGGTTTTGGTGCTGTCCGGTATGCGGCGGATGCTGCTCGCCACCCCCTGCGACCGGGCGGTCGCCGGAGGGGTCGTACGGTGCTGAGGGCGGCGTGCCAGTCATGGTCGCAAGCCTTTCACATTTCCCGGTTTACGGTGTGGCGCACAGCAAGTGACCATGAGACAACTAGACGGTCCTGGTTGTGTCAAGCAACCAGCGCCGCGTGGGCAAACCCTTCACAAAGACACGCCGTCCGACGCGCGAAAGGTTGCGCAACCGCTCGCTGAAAGTGACCTGACGGGAGTACTTTGGGTTCCGATGACCGCACTATTGGCCGAACGCGCCGCCGAAGTCGTGTCCGCGGCACAACAGTTGCTCACAAAGCGAATGGGTGCTCCGGTAAAGCTGAGCGATCCTATGGAACTCAGCGGCAGTGGTAGAACAACCGTGCTCCGCGTCCGTGTTGCGGAGAACGCCTTTTCACTACCGCGCACTCTCATAGTGAAGCAGGTTGCGGGCCCAGCGAATCAGCGACGCACCGGTGGCATGGCCCCCGGTGTCGCCAGCATCGATTCCGCATTCCTGCGCGAGGCGGTGTCCTACCAATTCACCACCGCCCTCGGCCGTGACCATCGGCCCGGCGCCTACCTACTCGGCTACAGCCTGCCCGAGCGGCTGCTCATTCTCAGCGACCTCGGCGAGAACACCTCGCTCACCGCGGTCCTGCAGTCCGGCGCGGAGCCGGCCGGGCGCAATGCGCTCATGGCTTTCGCGCAGGCACTGGGCCGCATGCACGCCGCGACCGTGGGGCGTGAGGCCGACTTCGTCGCGCTGCTGCGCCGCGTGGATGTGGTGCACCGGGTGGACGGGATCGCGCAGCAGGCCGAATCCGCGGTCGCCGAGGTGCCGCTCATGCTGCAGCGGGAGATGGGCATCGAGGTGCCCGGCGAGATCGCCGAGCGCATCGTGCGCGGCAACCGGCTGTTCTCGGCCGGACGCTATCGCGCGTTCAGCCCCTCGGACCTGTGCCCGGACAACGTCATCCTCAATGAGGAGGGCGCGCGGTTCCTCGACTACGAGTGGGGCGGCTTCCGCGACGCCACCCTCGATATCGCCTACGCCCTGGTCTCGTTCCCGGGCTGCCTGTGCGATTTCGAGCTGTCGCGCGAACGCGCCCGGCAGATGGTGGAGGCGTGGCGGTCCGAGGTGGTCGCGGTGTGGCCCGCGCTCGCCGATGACGAGGTGCTCGCCGAGCGCATCCTCGAGGCCCGGCTGATCTGGGTGTGGCTGTCGACCTACTGGTTCCTGCCCGCCGACCACGCGCGCATCGCCGCGGCCCGCGAGCACGGGCTGTCGATTCCGCGCTCGGCCGCGCTGATCAACCGGTGGGCCGCCCTCGCCGAGGACGCCCGCTGCACCGGCGACGACACGCTCGGCGATTTCGCCGAGCATGTCTCGGCCACGCTCGAAGAGCACTGGGAGGAGTAGTCCTCCGGAACCACATGGGAGGAGAGATCCTCCGCGAGGTGCGGGCCGGAATCCGAGGGTGAGATTCCGGCCCGTGCTGTGTCCGGGTGAGGTCGCGGTGTTCGAGTTCTGTCGGAGCCGCTGAGTAGGGTCGTGCACGTGAGTGATGGGCTCTTCGACGCGCCGGGCGCGCAGACCGTAGTCGACGACTACGACCGGGCGGCCGCGCGCATTCCGAGCGGGGACGACCGGTTCGCGCCCTTGGCCGTGCGCATGCGCCCGCGCAGCCTCGACGAGGTGGTCGGACAGCAGCATCTGCTCGGGCCCGGATCGCCGCTACGCCGGTTGGTCGAGGGGTCCGGTGCCGCGTCGGTGCTGCTGTACGGCCCGCCCGGCACCGGCAAGACCACCCTCGCGTCGCTGCTGTCAACGGCCACCGGGCGGCGGTTCGAGGCGCTGTCCGCACTGTCGGCGGGTGTGAAGGAGGTCCGCGCGGTCATCGAGCTGGCGCGGCGGCGGCTCACCGCGGGCGAGCAGACCGTGCTGTTCATCGATGAGGTGCACCGGTTCTCGAAGACCCAGCAGGACGCGCTGCTGGCCGCGGTCGAGAACCGGATCGTGCTGCTGGTCGCGGCGACCACGGAGAATCCGTCGTTCTCGGTGGTGTCGCCGCTGCTGTCGCGATCGCTGGTGCTGCAGTTGCAGTCGCTGTCCGAGGACGACATTCGCACGGTGCTGAAGCGCGCCATCGAGGATCCGCGCGGGCTGGCGGGGGAGTACACGGTCACCGATGAGGCGATCGATCACATCGTGCGCATCGCGGGCGGCGACGCGCGCCGCTCGCTGACCGCGCTCGAGGCCTCGGCGGAATCCTCGCTCGACGGCACCGTCGGGGTCGAGCTGGTCGAGGCCAGCGTCGACAAGGCGGCCGTGCGCTACGACCGCGCCGGGGACCAGCACTACGACGTGATCAGCGCCTTCATCAAATCCCTGCGCGGCTCCGATGTCGATGCGGCGCTGCACTATCTGGCCCGCATGATCAGCGCGGGCGAGGATCCGCGATTCATCGCCCGCCGCTTGATGATTCAGGCCAGCGAGGAAGTCGGCATGGCCGACCCCACCGCGCTACAGACCGCGGTCGCCGCCGCCCAAGTGGTGCAACTGGTCGGCATGCCCGAGGCCCAGCTGGCCCTCACCCAGGCCACCATCCACATCGCCACCGCCCCGAAGTCCGGCTCGGTGGTCAAGGGCATCGGCGCCGCCATGGCCGACATCCGCGCCGGCAAGGCGGGCGCGGTCCCCGCCCATCTACGTGACGGTCATTACGCCGGCGCGGCCGCCCTCGGCAACGCCCAGGGCTACAAATACCCCCACGACCACCCCGACGGCGTCCTCGCCCAGCAATATCCCCCCGACGAACTGGTCGGCACCGACTACTACCAGCCCACCGACCACGGCTACGAACGCGAGGTCGGCCCGCGGGTCACCAAGCTCCGCCGCATCGTCAGAGGCCGCTGAGCCCCCGCCTCGGGCCGCTCGCCCGACCCCGCCGCCTTGACTGCGGATTGAGTTCGCCGCGGGGTTATTGAGCTCAGGTGCCCGGGGGAGACCGAGGCCAGGTGCCCGACGACGCTGAGCCCGGCCTCCCCGGGATATCGAGTCGGGCCGTGCGAGGAGGGTGGGCCGCGGCGCGGGCGGGTTGCCCGGTGGTCGCGCGAAACCGCCTGGACCCGGCCCGGTAGGCTGGATACCTGTGCAGACCCACGAGATTCGACGGCGCTTCCTGGAGCATTTCGTAAAGGCCGGACACACCGAGGTGCCGAGTGCCTCGCTGATCCTGGCCGACCCCAACCTGTTGTTCGTCAACGCAGGCATGGTCCAGTTCGTGCCGTATTTCCTCGGTCAGCAGACCCCGCCCTTCAATACCGCGACCAGCGTGCAGAAGTGCGTGCGCACCGGCGATATCGAGAATGTCGGCATCACCACCCGTCACAACACCTTCTTCCAGATGGCGGGCAACTTCTCCTTCGGCGACTACTTCAAGCGCGGGGCCATGGAACTGGCCTGGTCGCTGCTGACCAAGTCCGTCGAGGACGGCGGCTACGGCTTCGATCCGGAAAAGCTCTGGGTCACCGTGTATCTCGACGATGACGAGGCCGAGCAGATCTGGCGCGAGCTCGGTGTCCCGGACTCCCGTATCCAGCGCCGCGGCATGGCCGACAACTACTGGTCCATGGGCATTCCCGGCCCGTGCGGTCCGTGCTCGGAGATCTACTTCGACCGCGGCCCCGAGTACGGCGTCGAGGGCGGACCGGAGGCCGACGAGGACCGCTACCTCGAGATCTGGAACCTCGTGTTCATGCAGAACGAGCGGGGCGCCGGTCGCGGCAAGGACGACTTCGAGATCCTGGGCCCGCTGCCCAAGAAGAACATCGACACCGGCATGGGCGTCGAGCGCGTCGCCTTCCTGCTGCAGGGCGTCGACAATGTCTACGAGACCGATCTGCTGCGCCCGATCATCAACAAGGCCGAGGAGCTGACCGGCCGCTCCTACGGTGTCGAGCAGGCCGACGATGTGCGCTTCCGCGTCATTGCCGACCACGCCCGCACCGCGGCAATGCTGATCGGCGACGGCGTCAACCCCGGCAATGACGGCCGCGGCTACGTGCTGCGCCGCCTGCTGCGCCGCATCGTGCGCTCGGCCCGCCTGCTGGGCGCGGAGAAGCCGGTGATGGGCGAGTTCATCAAGGTCGTCTCCGAGCTCATGGCCCCCTCCTACCCGGAGCTGGCCACCGACTTCAAGCGCATCGAGACCGTCGCCGTCGGTGAGGAAGCCGCGTTCCTCAAGACCCTCAACACCGGCACCAAGCTCTTCGACGAGACCGTCGACGAGGTGAAGGCCCAGGGCAGCAAGAAGATCAGCGGCTCCGACGCGTTCACCCTGCACGACACCTACGGCTTCCCCATCGACCTGACCCTGGAGATGGCCGCCGAGGCTGGACTGCAGGTCGACGAGGAGGGCTTCCGCGCCCTCATGGCCGAGCAGCGCAAGCGCGCCAAGGAGGACGCGCTCTCGCGCAAGCACGCGCACGCCGACCTCACCGTCTACAAGGAGTTCGTGGACCGCGGCGCGACCGAGTTCACCGGCTTCGACGAACTGGCCACCGAGGCAACGGTTCTCGCCCTGATCAAGGACGGCGTCCGGGTACCGGTGGCCGAGGTGGGCCAGGACGTCGAGGTCATCCTCGACCGCAGCCCGCTCTACGCCGAGTCCGGCGGCCAGATCGCCGACCGCGGATCGATCGTCTCGTCGCACGGCCTGAAGGTGAAGGTCAACGACGTGCAGAAGATCGCCAAGAAGGTGTGGGTGCACAAGGCCACCGTCGAGGCCGGTCAGCTCACCGAGGGCGATACCGTGCTGGCCCAGGTCGATCCGGCCTGGCGCAAGGGCGCCACCCAGGGCCACTCGGGCACCCACATGGTGCACGCCGCGCTGCGACAGATCCTGGGCCCCAACGCCGTTCAGGCCGGTTCGCTCAACAAGCCGGGTTACCTGCGCTTCGACTTCAACTGGCAGGGCGCGCTCTCCGAGCAGCAGAAGGCCGATATCGAGGCCGTCTCCAACGACGCGGTGGCCAACGACTTCCAGGTCAACACCTTCGTCACCGATCTGCCCTCGGCCAAGAAGATGGGCGCCATGGCGCTGTTCGGCGAGAACTACGGCGACGAGGTGCGCGTCGTGGAGATCGGCGGACCGTTCTCCATGGAGCTCTGCGGTGGCACCCACGTGCAGTCCTCGGCGCAGATCGGGCCGATCACCGTGCTCGGCGAGTCGTCGGTCGGTTCCGGTATCCGCCGCGTGGAAGCCTTCGTGGGCCTGGACTCCTACAAGTACCTGGCCAAGGAGCGCGCGCTGCTCGCCGGTGTCGCCTCCTCGCTGAAGGTGCCCTCCGATGAGGTGCCGGCGCGCGTCGAGCAGCTCGTCGAGCGTCTGAAGGTCGCCGAGAAGGAGCTCGAGCGCACCAAGATGGCCGCCGTGCTGTCGAGCGCGGGCACCTTCGCCGAGCAGGCTCAGCGCGTCGGCAAGGTGCTGCTGGTCGCGGCCGCCGCGCCCGAGGGTGTCGGCGCGGGCGATCTGCGCACCCTGGTGCAGGACATCAAGGGCCGCTTGGGTTCCGAGCCCGCCATCGTGGTGCTGCTCGGCAATGCCGACGGCAAGGTGCCGTTCGTCGCCGCGGTCACCAAGGCCGCCCAGGATCTCGGCATCAAGGCCGGGGATCTGGTGGCCTCGTTCGGGCCGTCCATCGCCGGACGCGGTGGCGGCAAGCCGGAGATGGCCCAGGGCGCGGGTACCGACCCGTCGGGCATCGAGGCGGGTCTGGCCGCGCTGCGCGCGCGGGTCGCCGAGCTCGCCGGGTAGATGTCCGCCGACGACTCCGACACACCGGGTCCCGAACACGGGACCCGGTCCACACCGGAAGCGGATCCGTCGCCGACGGATTCGCGACATTCCTCCGGATTTGCCCGGACGCCCACCGAGGCCTCCGGCGTGTCTCCGGACGGTCGCGGATTCGCCTCCGAACGACCCAGTGTCGAGCGGGATCCCGGGCGCGGCCGGCGCATCGGCATCGATGTCGGTTCGGTCCGAATCGGTGTCGCCTCCAGCGATCCCGACGGTCTGCTCGCCACGCCGGTGGAGACGGTTCCGCGCGCGAAGAAAGTCGCACCTGGGACACTGGCGTCCGATCTATCCAGAATTGCCGAGATTGTGCGGGAATACGAGGCCGTCGAAGTGATCGTCGGCCTGCCGCGCACATTGCGCGGCGAGAGCGGCTCTTCGGCTAAGCTGGCGGCCACCTTCGCGGGGCGTTTGCGGACACTGGTCGCACCGGTGCCGGTGCGACTTTCCGACGAACGTTTGACTACGGTGTCTGCTGCACGTGCGTTGCGAGACAGTGGAGTTCGCGCACGCGGGCAGCGGCAGGTGATCGATCAGGCCGCCGCCGTGTCGATCCTGCAAGGATGGTTGGACGAACGGAGTGCCCTATTGAAGCCGCGTGGTGACGCATGACCGACCGCTGGACTCGGGCCGAGGAACGCTACCGGCAGAATGCCGAACGGCGTTACCGCCGCGACGATCTGGAATGGTCCGAGGCGGACGACTACGAGGACGACACCACCGTCATCCCGCGCTACGAGGATGAGCGCTACGACGACGAGCCCTACGAGGGCGACGAGTACGACGAGCCGCCCCTCGCGCCGGAACCGCCGCGCCGCAGCGCACCCCAGCGCGCCGACCGCGTGGGCCGCCGCTCTGCCGAGCGCCCGGCCCGGGTGGGTCAGCGCGCCTCCGGCGGCAAGGGCGGACGGGGCCAACGCCCCAAGCGATCCCGCATGGCCTCGCGCAAGGCGGCCGAGCGCAAGCGCCGCCGGCGCAACCTGTTCGTCATCGCGGGCGTGTTCGCCATCCTGTTCGTCGGCGCGGTCGGCTTCGCGGGCTGGAAGTTCGTCGGCAAGCTGAACGGTCCGGCCGACTTCTCCGGTCCGCAGGGGCCGCTGGTGATCATCCAGATCAAGCCCGGCGACACCGCCACCAATATCGCGCAGACCATGGCCGACAAGGGCGTGGTGCAGAGCAGCGGCGCGTTCTACGAAGCGGCCGTGCGCAATACGAACATGAGCTCCATCCAGCCCGGCTACTACGCCGTGCCCAGCCACAGCAAGGGCGCCGAAGCGGTGACCGCGCTGTTCGCCAAGGACGCCCGGGTCGGCAATGTGGTCATCTCCGAGGGCCGCCAGCTGCACGACTCCACCGACGTCAACACCGGCGCGCGCAAGGACGGCATCTACCGCAAGATCGCCGACGCCAGCTGCGTCGGCACCGGCACCGCGGCCAAGTGCGTGACCTATGAGCAGCTGGATCAGGCGGGCGCCGGGGACCCGGTCGCGCTGGGCGTCCCGGCGTGGGCGCTGGACCGGGTGAAGACGGCGCCGGACCGCTCGCGGCAGCTCGAGGGCCTGATCGCCGGTGGCACCATGGATTTCGATCCGACGGCCAGCCCGCTGGACATCCTCAAGCAGCTGGTGACCGCGAGCGCGCGTAGTTACGAGGCCAGCGGGCTGCAGCAGTCGGGCGCGGCCAACGGCCTCTCGCCCTACGACACGTTGATCGCGGCGTCGCTGGTGGAACGGGAAGCCCTGCCGCAGGACATGTCGAAGGTGGCGCGGGTCATCGTGAACCGCCTGGCGGCCAAGCAGAAGCTGGAATTCGACTCGACCGTCAACTACAGCCTCGCCCAGACCGAGGTCGCCACCACCGACGCCGACCGGGCCAAGCAGACCCCCTGGAACACCTACGCCATGGTCGGGCTGCCCGCGACGCCGATCTCCGCGCCGTCGCTGGATGCCATGCGCGCCATGGAGAATCCGGCACCCGGGCCGTGGCTGTACTTCGTGACCGTCGACAAGCAGGGCACCACCTTGTTCACCGAGGACTACCGGGAGCATCTGCGCAATATCGAAAAGGCCAGGCAGAGTGGAATCCTCGACAGTGGGCGATAAGCGCAAGGCGGCGGTGCTCGGCAGCCCGATCTCGCATTCGCGCTCGCCGCAACTGCATCTGGCGGCCTACAAGGCGCTGGGCCTGGACTGGACCTACGAGCGCATCGAGTGCACCGGGGAGCAACTGCCCGGACTGGTCGACGGGCTCGGCCCGGAATGGGTCGGGCTGTCGGTGACCATGCCCGGCAAGGTCGCCGCGTTGGAGTACGCCGACGAGCGGACCGAGCGCGCCGAGCTGGTCGGCTCCGCGAATACCCTGGTGCGCACCGAAACCGGTTGGCGCGCCGACTGCACCGATGTGGACGGGGTGCGCGGCGCGCTGGAAGGCGCGGGCGTGAAGGAGATTTCGAGGGCCGTCGTGCTGGGCGCGGGCGGCACCGCCCGCCCGGCGCTGCTGGCTTTGTCGGATCTGGGCGCGCACACCGTCACGATCGTCGCTCGTGACCGCGGGCGCGCCGCCGACACCCTGGAATTGGCCGAGCAGCTCGGCATGTCGGCCGAGGTGCTCGGATTCGATCCGGAGGGGCTGCTGTTCGTCTGCTCCGATGTGGACGCCGTGGTCAGCACGGTGCCCGCCGAAGCGGCCGCGGCCGTGGCGGATTCGGTCGCGGTGGCGCCGGTCGTGCTCGACGCCATCTACAACCCTTGGCCGACCCCGCTCGCCGAAGCGGTTGCGCGAGCGGGCAATACGGTCGTGAGCGGCCTGGACATGCTGCTGAACCAGGCCTACGGCCAGGTCGAGCAGTTCACCGGGAAGCCCGCTCCGCGCGCGGAAATGGCCGCGGCACTACAGAACTGATTCCGGCACTTCCGGTTCGAAGGCCTGCCGGAAGGTGAAAGCGTAAGGCGTGGGCCCGTTCTCACGCAGGTGCGTCAGGCGCTCCATGGCGTCGTCGAGGGTGGGGATGGTGCCCTCCGGAATCCACCACAGCACCGTGAACACCTCGCCCAGCGGCAGGAACCACTCGCGGCGACGGCGCACGAAATCCATGTGGCCGCTGCGATAGACGTAGTCGAACAACGTCTCTCGCGATTCCCACACGCTCAGGTTCACCAGCATGTCCGGATCGCCGTCATAGGGCCGGATCGAGGTGGCGTCGTTGGACTCCTCGTCCACCATGCGCCAGACGAAGCCGGGCGAGTTGTCGGCGACGGCATTGATCTCATCGAGGTGGTCGTAGAACCCGGCGACGCGCGCATCGCCGCGTGGCGCGATCATGCGCCCGATATTGAACTGTGCGAGGTGCATGCCTCGACTATAACTAGTCATCGTTGGTTTTAGAAAAGCTTATGCAACATCTGCCCGGCGCCGGATCCATCCGCGCGGTCCAGCCCGCCGCCGCGGCCGGGCCCGCCAGCAGGGCCAGATTCATGCCGCAGACCAGCGGCGGGAAGTCCACGGCCAGCTTGTGAAAGGGGCAATTGCGCAGGCGGATGGTGTCGCCGTCGAAGTAGGGCTCGTAGCCGTGCGCGCCGAGCGCCTCGAACAGGCTGCGGCCCTCCAGCTTCGGGGCGTGCGCGGCCGCGGCCTTCTCGATCGCCTCCTCGAAACCCTGATGCTCCACCACCTCGGCGAGAACCGTTGCGACCGTGCGGTAGTCGCGTGCGGGCAGGCTGATGCTGAATTCGGCCTCGGCGCGCCGATAGAACTTGGCGGGCCGTCCCGAACCCGGCCCGGTGCGGCCCTCCGGGCGGCGGAACACCGCGTCCAGCAGTCCGGCCTCGGTGAGCTTGTCCAGATGGAAGGCCGCCAGCGGGCGCTTGATCTCCACCGCCGCGGCGGCCTCGTCCCGGCTGACGTCGTGATCCGCGGCCGCGACATAGTCGTAGAGCCGCTTGCGGATCGGGTCCTGCAGCAGGGCGACGGCTTCGATGCTCACCACGCATTTCTAGCAGCGTGTCGGGGTCGGGTGTGTCTCGCGGGCCCGCTCCGGCTAGGGTTCTGGAACAAGTTTCAGTTCATTGGGTTCGGCCGGGCGGCCGCGCAGGTTAAGGTGATCGACATGAATGCGTGGGTGTTGCGCGCCGTGGGCTTGGGGGCGCTGACCGTTGTGCTGGAGACCCTGCTCGGCTTCGGCATGATGAGCTGGCCGACCGCGGGCGCGTGGATGCGGATCCTGTGCCTGATCGTCCTGGTCGGCGCGGTCATCGCCTGGGGTGTGCTGGACGGGCGGGCCGATCGGAAGGCCAATCCCGATCCCGAGCACGGTTCCGATCTGACCATGCGCTGGCTCAAGGCCGCCCTCGCCGGTGGGCTGGGCGCGGGGCTGGTGTCGTGGCTGCTGGACTTCCTGCCCAAGTTCGATCTCGGCGACCAGGGGCTGTTCTTCAATCTCACCTCGGGCGCGGCCTGGATCGTGCTGCTGATCTTCATCCCGGGCATGCTCGGCGTGGCGCTGGGCCGCTTCCTGGTCGGGCGGGAGCAGCAGAAGCGCGCACCCGCCGCCGCCCCCGAAACCGTCAACGCCTGACATTCCGAAAAGAAAACCCCGCGCCATCCTCGTTGTGGCGCGGGGTTTTTCGTATGTCCGGCTTACAGCAGGATGGCTCCGCCGGTCGGGCCGTCCTCGCGGGCGACCGCGGAGTAGGCGGCGGCCAGCAGGCTCGGATCCGGGCCCTCCAGACGGCCCGGCTTGGCCAGGCCGTCGAGCACGACGAAACGGACCACGCCCGAACGGGTCTTCTTGTCGGTCTGCATGGCGTCCAGCAGCTGCGGCAGCGCGTCGGCGTCGTAGGTGGTGGGCAGGCCGATGCTGGCCAGGATGGTGCGGTGGCGCTCGGCGGTGGCATCGTCGAGACGCCCGGCCAGGCGGCCCAATTCGGCCGCGAACACCAGGCCGACCGAGACGGCCGCGCCGTGCCGCCAGCGGTAGCGCTCGCGGCGCTCGATGGCGTGGCCGAGGGTGTGGCCGTAGTTGAGGATCTCGCGCAGATCCGATTCCTTCAGATCCGCGGCCACCACATCGGCCTTGACCTGGATGGCGCGGCGGATGAGCTCGGGCAGCACCTCGCCGGTCGGATCCAGGGCGGCCTCCGGATCGCGTTCCACCAGCTCCAGGATCACCGGGTCGGCGATGAAACCGGCCTTGATGATCTCGGCCATGCCGGCCACGATCTCGTTGCGCGGCAGGGTTTCCAGCGTCGCCAGGTCGACCAGGACCGCGGCCGGCTCGTGGAAGCAGCCGACCAGGTTCTTGCCCGCCTCGGTATTGATGCCGGTCTTGCCGCCGACCGCGGCGTCCACCATGGCCAGCAGGGTGGTCGGCACGTGCACGATGTCCACGCCGCGCATCCAGGTGGCGGCCACGAACCCGGCCAGGTCGGTGGCCGCGCCGCCGCCCAGGCTCACGATCACGTCCTTGCGGGTCAGCCCGATCCGGCCCAGCACCTCCCAGCAGAAGCCCGCGACCTGCAGATCCTTACCGGCCTCGGCGTCCGGGATCTCCACCCGGTGCGCGTCGACGCCCTTGTCCACCAGCGCCTTCCGCACCACCTCGGCGGTCTCGGCCAGCGACGGCTGATAGAAGATCGCCACCGTCCGCACCCCGGACCGACCGGTCACCTCGTCGACCAGGTCGCCCAGCAGCCCCCGTCCGATGATCACCGGGTACGGGTCGGCCGTGCGGACCTCGATGCGAGTCGGCTCGCTCATGCTTGCTGCTCCGATTCTGCTTGTGCGGATTGAGTTGCGGGCTGGTCGGCGCGTGCCCGGGCCCGGGCACGGCGGGCGCGCGCCCGCCGGGAGCGGCCGCTGCCGGGGGCTGCGGGGGCGGACGGTCCGGGCTCGGCGCGGGCGGCCGAGTCGGTGGACGGCGTTGAATCCGGGGGAGTGGCAGCGGGATTCGCCGGGGCTCCGGCCGCGCGGGAGGCGCGACGACGGCGGTTGCGGCTGCCACGCTTGGCAACCGCGTCGGCTTCGCCACCGGATTCGGATGCGCGAGAGCCGGATTCGCCGTCGGCGGCGTCGGACGCGACGGCAGCGGACGGTGCGACAGTGCCCGAGGCCACCTCGGCTCGGCCGCCGCGGCGGCGCGAGCGGCGATTGCGGCGGGGCCGTTTCGTGCCGTCGTTCGTGCCTTCGGACGAGTCGGCGGGCGCGGCCTGGCCGTTGCGTGCGGCGGTGGTCGCAGCCGAATCGGTATCGGCGGCAGTCGTATTCGCGGTTGCGGCAGCCGTCCCGGCGGCGGGCGACTCTGCACCGGCTCGGCCGCCACGTCGACGTTTGCGCCGGGCGCGGGAACGCGAGCTGCTGATCCCGGGCTCGACGGTGGGGGTCTCGGTGGCCGAATCCGCCGGGCGGGCAACCGGTTCCAGGCCGAGCTTGGCCAAAACCATGCGGACCACGCGGCCGGGGCTGCGGCCGTCGGTGCGGACGCGGACCGTCGCCACCTCGCGGTAGAGGGGGCGGCGGATCTTCATCAGCTCGCGGTACTTCTTGGCCGGATCGGCGTCGTTGAGCAGCGGGCGGTTGGTGCTGGCGCCCGTGCGGCGGAGCCCTTCGCCCACACTGATTTCCAGGTAGACGACCGTGCGGCCGCGCAGCAGGGCGCGGGTGGCGGCGGACAGCACCGAGCCGCCGCCGAGGGAGACCACGCCGTGCCCGGCGAGGACCGCGTCGCGCACGACCTCTTCCTCGATCCGGCGGAACTCCGGTTCACCATCGGCGGCGAAGATCTCCGGAATGGTGCGCCCGGTGCGCTCCTCGATCCCGGCGTCGGTGTCGTAGAGCTCGACGCCGAGTTCGCGGGCCAGCTTGCGGCCGATGGTCGACTTGCCCGCGCCCGGCGGGCCGACCAGCACCAAATTCGGCACTGGCCGGTCGTTTTCACCGGTGTTCGCCACCGGATTCACGGCGTTCTCGGACGTCGCGTCCCGGCCTCGAGCCGTCTGCTGGTGGGACGCCGCGTTCTCGTCGGACACCGCGCCGTCGTCGGCGGTCACTGCCCCGCGTTGCCCGGGATGTGCGGGCGAGCGTTGATGCGCTTGAGGTAGGCGTTGATGTTGTCGATGGTCTCGGGCAGCGAGTCGCCGCCGAACTTCTCCAGCACCGCCTGCGCCACGACCAGCGCCACCATGGCCTCGGCCACCACACCGGCCGCGGGCACCGCGCACACGTCCGAGCGCTGGTGGATGGCCACGGCCTCGTCGCCGGAGGACATGTCGACCGTCGAGAGCGCCCGCGGCACAGTCGAAATCGGCTTCATGGCCGCGCGCACGCGCAGCGCCTCGCCATTGGTCATACCGCCCTCGAGGCCGCCGGCGCGGTTGGTGGAGCGCAGCACGCCGTCCGGGCCGGGCTTCATCTCGTCGTGGGCCTGGCTGCCGCGGCGGCGCGCGGTCTCGAAACCGTCGCCGACCTCGACGCCCTTGATGGCCTGAATCCCCATGAGCGCGGCCGCCAGTCGCGAATCCAGGCGCGCCTCACCGGAGGTGAACGAGCCCAGGCCGACCGGCAGGCCCTCGATGACGACCTCGACCACACCGCCGAGGGTGTCGCCGTCCTTCTTCGCGGCCTCGATCTCGGCGATCATGGCGGCCTCGCCGGCCTTGTCGAAGCAGCGCACCGGCGACTCGTCGATGGCGTCCAGATCCGCGGCGGTCGGGATGACGCCGGAGGTATTGGCGGCGGTGCCGATCGACACCACATGCGAGATCACCTCGACACCGAGGGCCTGGCGCAGGAAATTCTTGGCAACGGTGCCCGCCGCGACGCGGGCCGCGGTCTCGCGGGCGCTGGCGCGCTCGAGCACATTGCGGGCGTCGTCGAAGCCGTACTTGAGCATGCCCGAGTAGTCGGCGTGCCCGGGGCGGGGCCGGGTCAGCGGGGCATTGCGGGCCATATCGGCCAGCTCGGCCTGGTCCACCGGATCGGCGGACATGACCTGGGTCCACTTGGGCCACTCCGAGTTCGCCACCTCGATGGCGACCGGGCCGCCCATGGTGCGGCCGTGGCGCACGCCGCCGACCATGGTCACCACGTCGGCCTCGAACTTCATCCGCGCGCCGCGCCCGTAGCCGAGCCGACGCCGGGCCAGCTGTGCGCCGACATCGGCGGTGGTCACCTCGACACCGGCCACCATTCCTTCGAGGATGGTGACGAGAGCGGGACCATGGGATTCTCCGGCAGTTATCCAGCGCAACACGAGTGACATCTTTCCATGCGAGAACAGGTGCTCGAACACACGGCCCACCGACGCCCCACCCAAACCCCGATGTCACCGCCCGCCCAGCACCGCCACCGCACTGGCCACGCACATCGCCGCCCCATGCGCCAGCGTCTCACCGGGACTCTCCGACCCGCCCATTCTCCGGGCCAGCAGCAGGCCGACACCCGCCGCGGCGGTGAGCAGTGGGGCGGCGAGGGCGGCCCAGGCCCAGGTCTGCGGGCTGTGCAGGGCCGTCACCGCCCCTAGACCGAGGGCGAGTTTCACGTCGCCCGCGCCCAGGGCGTGGGGTGCGCACAGGTGGATCGTGAGATAGGGGAGGGCGAGGAGTAGCGCGCCGAGGACGGCGAGTGCCGGTTTGCCCGTAGCGAATCCGTAGCCGAGGGCGGCGGCCGCGCCGGGGAGGGTGAGGGCGTTGGGCAGACGGCGGGTGCGCAGGTCGAAGGTGCTCAGGGCTGTGCACCACGCTGTGAACAAGAGGGTCGGCAGGGGGCTCATGCATCGAGGTTCTCGCGTGGATCGGCCGCGTGGGGCGGCCGATCGTGAAATGTGGAGAACTGCTTCGGTTGTGAACACCGGGGTTTCCGTAACCAGCCCTTTCACGTGTTGCGTGTCCGTGTTGCGGCGTGTCGGCGGTAGCTTTGAATCCATGTCTGCTGATCACGATCCGACCCAGCGGCCCAATTACGCCTTGCGCCGGGCCAACCTGCGCAACCTGCTGGTGGAGAACCGCATCGACGCCCTGCTGGTCACGGATCTGATCAATATCCGGTACCTGACCGGCTTCACCGGCTCGAACGCGGCGCTGCTGGTCTACGCCTGGGATTCCAGCGAGGACCGCACCATCATCTGCACCGACGGCCGCTACATCACCCAGGTCGGGGTACAGGTGCCGGACCTGCGCGCGGAGATCAACCGGGCCAGCGCGCGCCGCGTGGTGGAGATCGCGGGCGAGTGGCAGACCGGCCGCGTCGGCTTCGAGAGCCACATCATGACCGTCGAACAGCATCGCGGCCTGTCGGCACTGGCCACCGGCCTGGAACTGGTCGGGGTCGCGGGCTTGGTCGAGCAGCTGCGCATGGTCAAGGACGCCTACGAGGTGAGCCGCCTGGCCGCGGCCTGCGACGCCGCCGACGCCGCCCTGGCCACCCTGCTCGAGCGCGGCGGCCTGCGTCCGGGCCGCACCGAACGCCAGGTGGCCCGCGAACTGGAATGGCTCATGTTCGAGCACGGCGCGGAGGCCGTCGCCTTCGAGACCATCGTGGCCGCGGGCGCGAATTCGGCTGTCCCGCATCACCGTCCGACCGAGGCGGTGCTGGCCACCGGCGATTTCGTGAAGCTCGACTTCGGCGCGGTGGTCGGCGGCTACCACTCCGATATGACCCGCACCTTCGTCCTCGGCCAGCCCTCGGCCTGGCAGCGCGAGGTCTACGACCTGGTCTACGCCGCGCAGCAGGCGGGCCGGGAGGCGCTGGCACCGGGCGTGTCGACCAAGGCGGTGGACGCGGCCTCGCGTTCGGTGATCGAGGCGGCCGGGCACGGTGAGCTGTTCGTGCACGGCCTCGGACACGGCGTCGGCCTGCAGATCCATGAAGCGCCCGGAATCGCCAAAACGGGCACGGGTACACTACTCGATGGCGTGGCGGTGACCGTCGAGCCAGGTGTGTACTTCCCCGGCCGCGGTGGCGTTCGGATCGAGGACACGCTTGTGGTTCGCAAGGGGGGCCCGGAACTGCTCACCCGCACCAGCAAAGACCTGACCGTCGTCGACTGACGCGCGGTTGAATAACGACTAGTAGGAGATCCGAGGACAGTGGCGGACACCAGCGACTTCAAGAACGGCCTCGTGCTGAAGATCGACAATCAGCTGCAGCAGATCGTCGAGTTCCAGCACGTCAAGCCGGGTAAGGGTCCCGCCTTCGTGCGCACCAAGCTGAAGAACGTGGTCTCGGGCAAGGTCGTCGACAAGACCTTCAACGCCGGCGTCAAGGTGGAGACCGCGACCGTCGACCGCCGCGACATGACGTACCTCTACCACGACGGTGAGGACTACATCTTCATGGACGGCGAGACCTACGACCAGGTGCACCTGGGCGAGCAGCTGCTGGGCCGCAACGCGGGCTTCCTGCTGGAGAACATGGCCGTCCAGATCGCCATGCACGAGGGTGAGGCGCTGTTCGTCGAGCTCCCCGTCGCCATCGACGTCATCGTCACCCACACCGAGCCGGGCCTGCAGGGCGACCGCTCCTCGGCCGGCACCAAGCCCGCCACCGTGGAGACCGGCGCCGAGGTCCAGGTGCCGCTGTTCATCAACCAGGGTGACAAGCTGCGCATCGACACCCGCGACGGCAGCTACATCAGCCGCGTCAACTCCTGACGCGACGGATAATGTCTTCCGTGGCCGATCAATCGGACAAGAAGTCGTTCAAGAAGCTCGGCGCACGGCACAAGGCGCGCCGCCGCGCGGTGGATCTGCTCTTCGAGGCGGAGGCGCGCGACATCGACCCCGCTGACCTGCTCTCCGAGCGGGTCTCGCTGTCGGTGCGTGAGGAGTCGATCGCGCCGATCAACCCCTACACCCGGGTCCTGGTCGAAGGCGTCGCCGACGATCTGGACCGGGTGGACGGCACCATCGAGTCGTACCTGTCCCAGGACTGGACGCTGCCCCGGCTGCCCGCCGTGGACCGCGCCATCCTGCGGGTGGCGGTGTGGGAGTTGTTCCACGCCAACGACGTTCCCCCGGTGGTGGCCGTGGACGAGGCGGTGGAGCTGGCCAAGGAGCTGTCCACCGACGATTCCCCGTCGTTCATCAACGGCGTGCTCGGCCAGGTGGTCGGGGTGGCACCGCAGGTCCGTGCCGCCGCGGCCGCGACCCGCGCCACCGCCGCGCCGGCCGACGACGAGTAATTCGCCGAGCAGTAAGTCGAGAAGGAGAAGCGCAGGGTGCGCAAGTATCTGGTAATGGCCATGCGCACCCCGCGCTTCGACGACTCCGTCATCGTTCCGCACAAGGAATGGCTGGCGGATGTCCGTGAGCGCGGACAGCTGGTGGAATCCGGCAAGTTCACCGACAGCACCGGCGGGGCGTATGTGATCACCGCCGAAAGCCTGTCCGCGGCACAGGAACTCATCCACACCGACCCGATTCACACCACGGGCGCTTCGGAACTCACCATTTACGAGTGGGAAATCACCGGCTGAGCTGGTATTTCACGCCAGGGCCGGTCGCAGGACGATCGTGCCCTTGGCAGCGCGCTGATCCAGCAATTCGTGTGCGTAGGCCGCCTTTTCGAGCGGCAGGACCCGATCCACCAGCGGCGTGATCGAACCCGTCGCGGTCCGTTCCAGGGCCGCTGCCCGCGTCTCGGCGACTCCGGCCAGCCACGCCGGTCCGGAGCAGCCGGTCAACGTAAGGCCCCGCATGATCAAGTCCATGGTGCTGACCTGCGCGGGTGCGCCGGACAGAAATCCGTAGCTGAGCATGCGGCCGCGCAACGGGGTCATGAGATCCAGTAGCGCCAGCGCGGATTCACCGCCGATGGAATCGAACACCACGTCCAGCGTTGCGCCGCCGAGGGTTTCGCGCAGCCGCCGCGGCCACTCCGGATCCAGGTGATCGACGACCGTATCCGCCCCGAATCCGCGTGCCTGCTCGGCCTTTTCGGGACCGCCCGCCGTAGCGATGACTCGGGCGGCCCCGTATTCCTTTGCCAGCTGGGTCAGGTACGCGCCGACTCCCGTGGCGGCCGCTTCGACCAGAATCGTCTCGGTGCCGGTGAGTTTCGCCGTCTCCAGCAGCGGAATAGCCACCGACGCGGACATGCCGACCGCCGCCGCATCCACCGATGACACTCCCTCCGGAATCTCGGTGACGACCTCGGCCGGGACACACACCTGTTCGGCGTAGGTGCCGAAGCTGTTGCTGCCGACCAGCACCCGCCGCCCGATCAGAGCCGTGTCCACGCCGTCGCCGACCTCGGTGATCACGCCCGCCGCCTGCGTCCCGAACACCAGCGGAAACTCCACCGGCAGCGGGAACGCTCCGGAGCGCAGCATGGTCTCGGGGTAAAGCACCGGTATCGCCTCGTTGCGCACCAGCACTTGCCCGGCGTCCGGACGCGGCGCGGGAACCTCACCCGGCACGAGAAATTCGGGTCCACCGGTAGCGGTCAATAGGATTGCTTGCATCGAAACCTCATAAGTTGACTGACGGTCAAGTTGGTATTGCCGAACATATTGACCGCCGGTCAAGTTGTCAACGCTGCAATCCTTCGACGAGAGTGGTGACATGCCCCCGCTCAAGGAACGCGCCGACGCCGCCCGCAACCGGCAGGCAATCCTCGAGGCGACGCGCAAGCTGTTCGCCGAGGAAGGAGCCGAGTCGGCCACGATGGACCGCATCGCCGCCGCGGCGGGGGTGGCCAAGGGAACCCTGTTCCACCGCTTCGGCAATCGGGCCGGGTTGCTCTACGAGCTCATCGCCGAGGGCGCGACCGGCCTGATGGAGGCCGTGCAATCGGGTCCGCCGCCGCTGGGACCCGGCGCTCCGGCCGGCGACCGCCTGCTCGCCTACTTCGACGCCATGACCTGCCTGATCGCCGATGACATCGAGTTGAATGTCGCCTATCAGGCGCTGCCCCCGCACCCCCGCCGCGAGGAATTCCACCGCTTCTGGGCCACCCACATCAGCACCCTGCTCACTGAGGTTCGCCCCGACCTCGACGCCGAGGTGGTCGGCGGGCTACTCCTTGCCCCTTTGGGTGGCGAACTCGTGCCTCACATGGTCCGAGCCGGTCAAAAAGACCGCCTCCGCGAATCGGTCCGCCAACTCGTCCGGTCGGTCATCAACCAACCATCGTGACGCGCACCGTCTTCCGCTGCCCGCCCCATCGTTGAGTGGCACAGCAGTGAGGAGGCTTGCCTGAATCTCCCGCGCTGGTGTGCCACTCAGCGAGCGGGTGGTGGGGTCTGTCTCGCGGGAGGGGTTCGCCGGAGCAGGTCCGGCGGAGGGCATGGCACGGTCTGGGCTGCGGGCGGCCGATTCGGTGAGGGCGCGGGGGTTCAGCGCTGCTGGCCGTCGTAGATTTCGCGCGCGGCCAGGACGTCTTCGATGTAGGTCTCGGCCCAGCTCTTGATGGCTTGCATGACCGGCAGCAGGGTCCGGCCGAGGGGTGTGAGCTCGTAGTCGACCCGCACCGGCACCGACGGGGTGACCGTGCGGCTGATCAGGCCGTCGCGTTCCATCGATCGCAGGGTCTGGGTGAGCATCTTCTGGCTGACCCCCGCGACGATCCGGGACAGATCCGAGTACCGGCGCGGTCCGTCGGCAAGTGCGTTGAGCAGCAGGCTGACCCATTTGTCGCTGATCCGGTCGAGCAGGTGCCGGGTGGGGCATTCCTGGACGTAGGCGTCGTAGGCGCGGCGGGCTTCGGTGCGGCGCTGCGCCGCGGTCTTGGTCGCCATGGCTCTCCCTCGCGTGCCATACGCACTCCGGGGTGCGTACTTCCCGACGGAGAGTAACACTCCCTAGGTTTGCTCTCGGAACCACAACCCCTGGAGCAGAGGAGATTTCACATGCGTGCCGTCGTGATCCGGTCGTTCGGAGGCCCCGAGGTATTGGAGATCGCCGAGGTGCCGGTGCCCGCGGCCGGGCCCGGGCAGGTGCGGATTCGGGTCGCCGCGGCGGCGGTGAATCCGGTGGACGTGCACACCCGCTCCGGCGGGCTGGCGCAGGCGGGGCTGATGGTGGCGCGCGAGGTGATCGGCCTCGGCTGGGATGTGGCGGGGACGATCGACGAGATCGGCTCCGGTGTCACGGGTTTCGCACTCGGTGACGAGGTCTTCGGGCTGTCCGATCGCCTGGATGTGCCGCTGGGCACACATGCGGAGTACGTGGTCCTGGATGCGGCGGCAGTTGCGCTCGCGCCGCGTTCGGTGTCGCCGGTCGAGGCGGCGACCCTCCCGCTGAATGCGCTGACGGCCGCGCAATCCCTGGACGCATTGGCCTTGGCAGCCGGGCAGACCGTGCTGGTGACCGGCGCGGCCGGTGCGGTGGGCGGTTTCGCGGTGGAACTGGCTGCGGCCCAAGGTCTTCGGGTGGTGGCGACGGCCGCCGCATCCGATGAGCCGGTGGTGCGCAAACTGGGCGCGGAGTTCTTCGTCCCGCGTGGTGCTCGCCTCGGCGAGGCGGTGCGCGCCCTGGTACCGGGCGGTGTCGACGGCGCGGTGGACGCGGCCTCGCTGGGCGCCGAGGCCCTCGACGCGGTCCGTTCGACCGGTGCCTTCGCTGCGGTCGTGGGTGGCGCGGAACCGGTGGGCCTGCGCGGAATCCGGGTCGCCAACACCTGGATTCGCGCCGACGGCCCCCGCCTCGCCGAGTTGGCCGCCCTGGTAGACGCGGGCCGCCTGACCCCGCGAGTCGCGCGGACGCTTCCTCTCGCCCAGGTGGCGGCGGCCCATCGCCTTCAGGTCGAAGGCGGTCTTCGCGGCCGCCTGGTGCTGCTGCCGTAATCGCCGGGTGGCACATCGGCGAAGCGAGGCGGATCGTGTCGGCGCGGGCCGAGCGGGTGTGATCGCGGCGCGGTGTGGAGCCCCGCCGTTCAGGCGGTGAAGGCCCACATGGCGGCCGGTCGGCCGGTCGCCTTCACGCGGACCCGCTCGCCGGTGCGCTCGAGGCCGGGCAGGGCCGCCAGGGTGCGGTTGAGATTGCCCGGGTCGGGTTTCACGCCGGTTAGGGCGGTGGTGAGGGCCACGGCGCGGGTGGCGGTGAACTGGTTGCCGGTGAGGGCTCGCGTGAAGGTGAGGTCCTTCCACAGCAATTCGGCGAGGCGATCGCGGGTGGCGGTCAGGATCTCGCTGTGGTCGAACGCGAGCGGGGGCATCTCGTCGAACGGGATCCATTCGGCGGTGTCCGCGCCGTGGTCGGTGACGACGGCCCACATGGCGATGGAGAGGGTGGGGCCGCGCGGGTCGCGGTTGGGTTCGTCGAAGGTGGCGATCTGGCCTACGGCGGTGATGGCGTGCTCGGGGACGCCGAGTTTGGTGTGGACCGCGCGGCGGGCCGCCTCGGCGAGGCGTTCGCCCCGGCGCAGCAGGACGCCGGGCAGGGCGAGGGCATTCTCGAAGGGGGCCCATTTGCGGGGGGCGATGCCGACGCCGACGGTGGGGTCGTCGGCGCCGTAGCGCAGGGTGATCACGTCGATGGATACCGCGGATTGTTGCTCCACAAGTGGACAATCATGCCTGAGCCGGAATGCGGAGCGTGCGATCGGCTCGGTCGGGGCCGTGTGCGGTGAGGACGACCGGCGCGCCGAGTTCGGCTTCGAGGTAGGCGGGCACATCGTCGGGGAGATCGGTCAGGGCCGGGGTCGCGGCGTTGAGTAGGTCGGTCAGCGCCTGCTGATGCTCGAGGTCCTGCCAGACGCCGCACTCCAGCCGGTCGACGCACCCTTCTTCGGTGAGATAGCCGGTGGCGGTGCGGATTTCGCCGACGGCATCGAGGTGGTTGACCGCCAGCCCGTCGATTCCCTCGCACGCGTCGATGGCGTAACGCAGCAGCAGGGGATCGAGGTGCCCGAGCCGGAACGCGCCCTGATATTCGCCGGTTCCGTTGTGCCGCTCGGGAATCGACAGTGCCGGATCCTCGGTCGGGAACGGCCCGGCCCCGTGACGGGTCATGTAGGCCCGGGTCACGCCCAGCACATAGCCGGGCGCCCCGATGCGAGCCAGCATGGCGTGGGCATTGCGCGGCTCGACCGTCGACCACGTGGTGTACGGATGCATCCCACGCCATTCGTCGAGCAGCACGCCCTGGGCGCCCTCGAAGACGAGCCGCCCGGTGTTCGCGAAGGCGGCGAGCTGATCGCCGGGAAGGATCGCCACCGCCCGCGCGAACGCGGTGTACGCCTCGACCAGATCGTCGATCGGGTCGTAACGGTGACGACTACCCGCGAGCAGCGGCGCGTAGTGCTCCTCCAGCGCGATCAGCTTGCGCCGCAACACCTCCGGCCGCAGGCAGTCGGCGACCCGCGGCGCGTCGTGGTCGAGCGCGTAGCTCGCCGTCTCCCCGATTCCGATGCCGCATGAACCGTGCCGGGAGGTACCCCTCGCATCCTCCCGGCACCGGTTGGCGGCCCCGTGGATCGGCGTGGTGAGCAGGGCGCGCTCGTCCACATAGAGCAGGGACAGCGGATCGGCGATCCCGAGCGCGGCGAGTTCCCGCGCCTCGCTGGCCAGGGCCAGCGGTTCGACCAGCATGTGCCGCGACAGCAGGGTCGGCACCCGCGAGAGGGTGCCGGACCCGAACTGCCGGAAGGTGTGGTGGCGGCCGTGGGCGAGCACATTGTGCGCGGCCTGCGCGCCGCCGTTGAACCGCACCACCGCCGCCACGTCGAGTCCGGCGGCGGGTGAGCACAGCCAGTCGACGGTCGCGCCCTTGCCGGCGTCGCCGAAGCCCAAGTCCACCACGATCAGGTGATTGTCGCCGAACATGGGGTGTCCCTTCGTGTTTCGTAACTAGTGCTCAATCACAGATCGACGTCGTCGGTCCCGGTGGCGGCGGGCAGCGCGCCGACGCTGCGCCCCCGGCGGGTCCCGCCCAGCGGTGCGAGGGCCTTGCCCACCGCGTCCGCCTCACTGGTCGAGCCGATATCGCGCAGATCGGCCAGCCCCGCGCCCAGATCGACGCGGTCCTCGTTGATCCCGATGGTCAGCGCGATCAGCTCGCACACCGCCGCCGGATCGTCCAGCCGCAGGAACCGCTCACCCAGCAGCCCCTGCCAGTGCTCGGCGATCTCCGGATCCCGGTAGTAGCTGGACTGATTGGGCAGGATGTAGTGCACGTGCCAGCGATCGGCCAGCTCCCGGTAGATCGAGTCGACCGCGATGTCCTGGTGCACGTCGTCCCCGATGACCGCGCGAATGTAGCGGGCCGCCAGCCGCTTCTTGTTCAGCTCGTCGCCGACGATGAACAGATAGCCCTTGTGCCCCCGCTTCTCCCACGCGTCGGTGACGGTGTGCCGGGCCATGAAATACGCTGCCAGCTCATAGCTTTCGGACTTCTGCCCGCCACCGCCGCCTTCCAGCAGGATCAGCCGCAGCTGCTCGTCCATCCGGTTGTCGGACTCGTACTGCCCGATCTGCAACGGAACCCGATCGCTCTCCGCGTCACCGATGGCCCCGAACATGATCTGCGGATCGTCGGCATAACCCTTGCGCTGCAACAGCCCGTGCAGCTTGGACAGCTTCTCCTGCATGATGCGCGGCACCCGGCCCATCGACCCGGTGACATCGAACAGCACCGCGATCGGCAGCGAATTCCCGTGATCGGCCGAATCTCTCGACTCGCGCATCCCGACGCCCAGCGGATCCAGGGTGGGGTGCGCCTTCCACTGATCCCACGGCACCGACCGCATATCCGCGGTGTAGCCGAAGTCGTCGAGCCCCTTGGCGGCCCGGAAGGTGCGCGCGGCGTCGTAGGCACTGTCGTCCCAGCGTCCGTAACCCATTGCTATCACTTACCTTTCGTGAGCTCGAAGGGCCGGAAGCGGCGCTTCCCGTAGAGCCGGTCGAGCAGATCGTCGAATTCGTCCAGCAGGTCCGCGGCGTCGGGCCGCAGCCTGGGATCGGTTTGCAGGCAGCCGGTGGCGTAGGCGCGCAGCGGTGCCGGGGCGCGGTCGCCGAGCATGGTGAACATGAGGCGATGCGCGAGGTACACGTCGGTGGCGGGGGAGACCGCGTCGCGGATCTCGGGCGGATAGTCCAGCGACTTCAGCGTCGCGGCCGCCGGAACACCGGGCCGGGTCGCGAAAGACCAACCCGCCAGCACGATTCCGTGCAAGCGCGGATGCACCAGCACATTGGCCGGGCTGATGGCGGTGTGCACCCAGCCCGCGAGCTTCGCCCCGGCGAGGCAGCGCAGCAGTCTGCGATGCATCCACGCGTAATCGCGCGGATCGAGCCCGTCGGGATAGGCGGCCCGGACGTCTTCGAGGGTGACGAACCCGTCGATGAGCGCGGTCAGCACATTCACGGTGCGGTGTTCGCCGGTCCCGGAGTCGAGGTGATCGACGGTGTCGACGAGTTCGGGGAAGTACGGTCGCAGCCATTCGTGCTCGGCGGCCACACTCGCGATGTCCCGCAGGGCGTTTCGCTCCCCGGCGAGCAGCCGGTTGGCGGCCGCGCGGCGCGGGATCTTCACGACCCGATCCGATCCGCTGCGGTACAAATCCGCGATCGATCCGGCGGCGTGCAGCCCACCCACCGGGTAGCGCCCGTGCGCGCCGGTCACCTCGAAGTCGGCCTCGTCCAGCTCCAGCCACCGCCGGTACAACTCCGACAGTCGCGCGAACGCCGCACTCGCGATGCTCGCGTCGACTGCCTCGACCCGATCGGGATGAACCAGCGCCGCCATCCGGTGGTAGCGCCGCCGTGCCGTCTGCCTGCTCGTGGAATCGGTTGCCGCGGAACCGAAGAGATCCTCGGGCCGCCGCGCCGCCCGGATGGTCTCCGCGGTCTCTCGCGCTGTCGTCATAGTTTTAGACTAGATGACTAAAACGGTGACCGCCAGGGATTTGGCCAACTTTTTGTTGCGGAGACCAAAAGGTTGGTCCGGATCGATGTATTCGGCCAAATGAGGGTGTCGGGATGTCAGCCTGGCTCTAATCGGCCGGTGCGGGTCGGGGCTAGGGTGAGGGAAATTGTGCCGCCGACTCTCACCGAGGAGATCATGATGGTTGCCGCCGACTCGGCGACGGACGCTGCCGCGCGGCTGCGCGCGCTGATCGACAACCCGGCCACGGCCGCCCAGGCGTGGGAGTTGTTCGACAGCCTGCCGACCGTGCGGGTGGAGGAGATCACCACCGGACGCTGGCGCGGCGCGGAAGTGGGCACCGGGCATCCGTGGGACGGCATGCTGGTCGAAACGGGGTGGTACGGTAAGCAATTCGACAGCGCCGACAGTGTGCAGCCGCTGTTGTTCGCCGGGCCGCACGGGGAGATCTTCGCCGTCGATCCGCGCCGGGTGCCGCTGTTCCTGGCGGGCAAGGTCCCGGTGTCGGCGCTGCGCCCGGTGCGTCGCTCGCTCGGCATGCTGCGGCCCGCGCTGCGCACGCGGACGCCGAAGGCCCGGCTGCGGAATCTGGAATTCCGTGGAAAGTCCAGCGCCGCAATGATCTACGACCACCTGCCGATCATCGACATCTTCCGCCGCGTCGACACCGACACCCTGCTCGGCGTGATGGACATGCGCGGACTGAACGAACCGTACTTCTTCGTCCTGTATCGCGACCGCTGACGGCCCCCGCGAAGCGCCTGTCCCCGAGCCGAACTCGGCCTACCATCGGAAGCGACGATGGTCTCGACTCGGGAGGTCCCGATGGAGCGTACGACCTGTCTCATTGCCGGCGGGGGCCCGGCGGGAATGTTCCTGGGAGTGATGCTGGCGCGCGCCGGTATCGACGTCACGGTGCTGGAGAAACACGGTGACTTCCTGCGCGACTTCCGCGGCGACACCGTGCACCCCACCACCCTGGAACTGATCGACGCGCTGGGCCTGCGCGAGGATTTCGCGAAGCTGCCGCAGCGGCGGCTCAACGATGTGCAGATCCCCATCGGCGGCCGCATGGTGCCGGTGGCGACGTTGAATCACATTCCGGGCCGGCACAAGTACATCGCCATGGTGCCGCAGTGGGATCTGCTGGATCTGCTGGCCCGCGCGGGCGATGTCGAACCGAGCTTCCGGCTGCGCATGAACACCGAGGTGGTCGGGCTCGTGCACGAGGGCGGCCGGGTCGTCGGCGCGCGCTACCGCACGAAAGACGGTGCGGACGGCGAGATTCGCGCGGAGCTGACCGTGGCCTGCGACGGCCGTTCCTCGGTGGTGCGGTCGGCGGCCGGACTCGGGGTGCGGAACTGGGCCACGCCCTTCGACGCCTGGTGGTTCCGGATTCCACGGCACGGCACCGATCCGTCCGGGCTGATTCCGCTGGTGAGCGCGAACCGCGTGGTCATCATGTTCGACCGCGGCGACTATTTCCAGTGCGCCACCCTCATCGCGAAGGGCAGCGACTCGGAACTGCGTGCGAGCCAACCGGTCAGCGTCATCACCCGCCAGATGGCCGACGTGGTGCCGTGGCTGGCCGACCGCGCCGAAGCGTTGCGGAGCTGGGACGAGGTGAAACTCCTCGACGTCAAACTGGATCGGCTCGACCGCTGGTATACCGACGGCCTGCTCTGCCTCGGCGATGCCGCGCACGCCATGTCCCCGGTCGGCGGCGTCGGTATCAACCTGGCGGTGCAGGATGCGGTCGCGGCCGCCCGCATCCTCGGCCCGAAACTGTTGTCGCACAACGTCACCACCGCCGACCTGGCGCGCGTGCAACGCCACCGCGTGCTGCCGACCGCGGTCATCCAGGGGATGCAGCGCATCGCCCACGCCCGCTTCGTCCGCCCGGCGGTAGCCGGACGGCTGAACATCTCGGACCTCCCCGAGACTCCCTTGGCCTTGCGGATCGGACGGCGCATTCCGGTGCTGCGGAGCCTGCCGGTCTTCCTGGTCGCCCGCGGCGTTGTTCCCGAACGGGTTCCGGACTTCGCTCGCCGCCCCTGACCCGCCCGGGTCAGGCGTGCGCGGGAACCTCGGCGAGCGCGGACAACCGCTCGAACTGATCCGGCGTCAGGGATACCGCGCCCGCGGCGAGGTTCTCCTCGAGGTGCGCGAGGGAGGTGGTGCCCGGAATCGGGAGCAAGGTGGGGGAGCGGTGCAGCAGCCAGGCCAGTGACACCTGGGCCGGGGTGGCCCCGACCTCGGCCGCCACCTCGGCGAGCGGGCTGTCGGGCCCGGCGTGCGCGCCCCCGGCCACCGGGAAGAACGGAATGAACGCGATCCCGTGCGCCGCGGCGTAATCCACGACATCCTCGTGGTGGCGGTCGCCGAGATTGTAGAGATTCTGCACGCTCGCGATGGGCGCGATCGCGGCCGCCTCCCGCAGCTGCTCGACCGTCGCCTCCGACAGCCCGATATGGCGCGCCTTGCCCTCCTCGACCAGTCGCGCCAGGGCGCCGATCTGATCGGCGAGCGGATAGTTCGGGTCGATCCGGTGCAGCTGCAACAGGTCGATGCGGTCGAGTTTCAGCCTGCGCAAACCCAATTCGGCCTGCTGGCGCAGATAGTCCGGGTGCCCGAGCGGCACCCATTCGGTCGGCGAGGGCCGCAGCACGCCGATCTTGGTCGCGATCACCACATCCTCGCGATAGGGATGCAGCGCCTCGGCGACCAGTTCCTCGTTCTCACCCAGTCCGTACGAATCCGCGGTGTCGATGAGGTTCGCCCCCAGCTCGACCGCCCGCCGCAGCACCGCCACAGCCGCGGCCCGATCCGTCGGCGCCCGCCAGATGTGTCCCATGCCCGGCTCGAAACCGGGTTCCGGCGCGGCCGCCAAACGCATGGTGCCGTAACCGATCCGGTTGACCGGAAGATCGCCGCCCAGCTGGAATTCCGCCATCGTTCCTCGACTCCTCGTGCGTCCTGCCGTTACGGGCGAATGAACCGCAACTCCCGCGGATTCATTCCTGGCCCGGCACAGCGGAATCGGTGCGCGGCGTCCGGACCCCTCGGCTACCGGACGCCGCGCGGCCGGAACTGGATGCTGATCCGCGGCCCCACCGGCCGCTTCGTCTTGGGAATGGCGTGCTCCCAAGTCCTTTGGCACGACCCGCCCATCACGATGAGATCCCCGTGCCCCAGTGGATACCGCACACTGGCCCCGCCCCCGCGCGGCCGCAGCAACAGCGCCCGCGCCGCACCCACCGACACGATCGCCACCATGGTGTCGTCGGTGGCCCCGCGCCCGAACGTATCCCCGTGCCAGGCGACGCTGACGTTCCCGTCCCGGTAGTAGCAGAGCCCCGACGTGGTGAACGCCTCCCCGAGTTCCTCGGAGTAGTACGCGCTCAACGCATCCCGAGCCTCGCTCAGCACCGGATCCGGTAGCTCCCGCCCCTCCTCGTAAAAGCGCAGCAGCCGAGGCACATCCACCACCCGGTCGTACATGGCCCGCCGATCCGCCCGCCACGGCACCCCCGTCGCCAGCCGCTCGAACAACTCGTCCGCCCCGCTCAACCACCCCGGCAGCACATCGACCCACGCCCCATCCCCGAGCTCGGTGCGCCGGACCTCATCCAGCGCCCCGACCCCGACCTCCCCGAACCCATCGAGCAGCGATCCCTGCAATGGCGTCGACATGCGCACGAACCTACCACAAGATCGAACATGTGTTCGGGTATTTGACTGGTAAGACCTTCATGGGTGAACGATTGTTCTGCCAAACATCTCGAGAACGGCCGTGTTCAGTCGTGATGTCTCACCGTCCACGTTTATTCGAGTGCACGAGTGTTACGCCTAGGGACATGGCGGAACGGGGTGCTCGACCGAAGGTATCGCGTGGGAGGCTGCTGCTCCTACGGGCGCTCAGGCATCTGTTCACACCGCTGCGGCCGGACGACTACCTCGAGCTGATCAACCCGTTGTGGACTACGCGGGAGTTGCGCGGGCGAGTCGAGAAGGTGGTGCCGGAAGGGGCCTACGCGGCATCGGTGTTCATCCGGCCCGGTTACGAGTGGGGTGGGCATCGGCCGGGGCAGTATGTTCGGCTCGGGGTGCTCATCAACGGTGTCTTCCATTGGCGCGCATACTCTTTGACCTCGGATCCGGATGCGGCCGACGGGCTGATATCGGTGACGCCGAAGCTCGTGGAGAACGGGGTCGTCTCGCCCTACCTGGTGCGGGCGATCCGGCCGGGCGAGGTGGTGCGGCTCGGTGAGGTCGAGGGTGTGTTCACCCTGCCCGAACCGGCGCCCGCGAAGCTGCTGTTCCTGAGCGCCGGTAGCGGCATCACGCCGATCGCGAGCATGCTGCGCAGCCTGGATCGGCGCGGGGCGCTGGGCGACGTGGTCGTCTCGCACTCCGCGCGCACGGCCGAGCAGGTGATGTTCGCCGGGCTGCTCCGCGATCTGGACCGCCGCCATTCGGGTCTGCGGCTGGATATCCGGCTGACCGGTGAACGCGGCAGGCTCACACCCGGCGAGTTGGACACGCTGTGCCCGGATTGGCGGGAACGCGAGGCCTTCTGCTCCGGTCCGCCGGCGATGCTCGACGCCCTCACCGAGCACTGGAACACGCACGGCAACCCGGACAAGCTGCACATGGAACGCTTCCAGCCGATCATCGGCGGAGCGGAAGGCGGCGGGCAGGGCGGGCTCGTGCACTTTCAGCGCAGCGGCGTCGACGCCGAATGTGACGGCAGCACACCTATTTTGGTCGCCGGTGAACGGGCCGGACTGGACCTGCGCCACGGCTGCCGGATCGGCATCTGTCATACCTGCACCGGTGTCCTGCGCTCGGGCAAACTGCGCGACCTGCGCAGCGGAGAGGTCGGCGAACCTACCGGCCGGGCCGTGCGGATCTGCGTGAATACCGCCGAGGGCGACATCGAGATCGAACTCTGATCGAAAGGACGGACATGAAGACGGCACCCAATCCCCTCGCGCATCTCAGCGATCGGCAACTGCAACAGCTGGCCGAGGAATTCGACGCCATACACTCCGCGGTCTACGCCGACCTGGGCGAGAGCGACCGCCGCTACATCAAATCCGTGATCACCGCCCAGCGCCAGCTCGCCGTCGCGGGCCGGGCACTGCTGCTGGGCTCGATCTATCCCCCGGCGTGGCTGGCCGGCACCGCCTGCCTGGGCATGGCGAAGATCCTGGAGAACATGGAGATCGGCCACAACATCATGCACGGCCAATGGGATTGGATGAACGACCCCGACATCCACTCCACGGTTTGGGATTGGGACACCGCCTCCACCGCGGAGGCATGGAAGCACTCCCACAACTACATTCACCACACCTTCACCAATATCCGCGGCAAGGACAAGGATCTCGGCTACGAGATCATGCGGATCGACCCGAACCAGAAGTGGAGCCCGGTATACCTGGCACAGCCGTTCTACAACGTGCTGCTCATGGCCTTCTTCGAGTGGGGAGTGGCCTTTCACGACATGGACATCGAGGCCATTCGCGCCGGGGACAAACCGATGAGCGAGGTCTGGCGGGATCTGAAAGGCATCGCCGCCAAGGCGCGAGCGCAGATCACCAAGGACTATCTCGGCTGGCCGCTGGTGAGCGCGGCGGCGTTCGGCGCGGCCCAGCTCGTTCTCCGCGATCGGCTGCCGCAGCCCTCGACGTCGCGAATCGGCAAGGGGCTCAGGGCGATCAGTGGCAGCCGCCGTACCGACCGGGTCGCGAACGTGCTCGACCGGCTGCTCCCCGGAGTGGAACGCGCCTTCCTGGCCACCCTCGCAGCGTCCTTCGCCGCCAACATCATGCGCAACGTCTGGGCGCACGCCATCATCTTCTGCGGCCACTTCCCCGACCAGACCTATACCTTCAGCCAGGACGAGGTCGAAAACGAGACCCGCGGCGGCTGGTACGGGCGGCAGCTGGTCGGGGCCGCCAATATCGAGGGCAGTCCGCTGTTCCACATCATCAGCGGCAACCTCGGCTACCAGGTCGAACACCACCTGTTCCCCGACATGCCGAGCAGTCGTTACGCCGAAATCGCCCCGAAGGTCAAAGACCTCTGCGCACGCTACGAACTCCCCTACAACTCCGGCCCGCTCGCGCGCCAGTGGGCCATGGTCCACCGCACCATCGCCCGCCTCGCCTTCCCCGGCGGCGAACCCCGCCCGAAGCCCGGCCCCTACCGCCCGGAAACCGAGAGGTTCACGCCGAACGGCCACAGCGAATCCGAACGCTTCCGCAATCGGCTACCGGACCAGGACAAGGTTTGAAAACGACCGACGCTTTCGATTCAGCGAGCCGCGACGGCTGCGATCGCCTCGATTTCGCAGAGCACTCCGGGCCGGGCGAAGGCGGCGACGGTGAGGACGGTGATGGCGGGCGGCGGATCGGTCCGGGCGCCCCAGATCTCCAGGAAAGCCTCGTACCCGTCCCGCACCGGCTCGCCCGCCGCGACGAACATGGTCCATTTCACGATGTGCTCGAGGTCCGCGCCCGCCGCCACCAGGCAGGCCCGGACATTGGCGAGCGCCTGGCGGGACTGCTCCTTCAGGGTCGGCCCCACCAGCTGCCCGCTGCCGTCGATCCCGTTCTGCCCACCGACGTAAATCGTGTCCGCCGCGGCCGAAACCCGTACGGCCTGACTGAACGCCGGACTGGTCGGTAGCGATTCCGGATTGATGTGACTGACAAGACTCATGCCAGCACCCTAGATCCGACCTCCCGCATTCCGGCTGTATCGCGAATTCTCATGCCGGAACGGATGTCTGGACGGGGTGTGTCCGGTGGCTGTCGCCGGGCGGTACAGGCAGCTGAAGAAGAGGGTGAAGGCGATGGTCAGGAGGATGTGGGCGCCGCCGGAAAGGTGGGCCAGAAGATTGCTTTCGGTGCGGCCCTGCACGGTTCGCATACCGATCGCGGTCATGCAGGCCACCGCCCAGAGGACACCCACGTTGTAGGTCCAGAAGAACCAGCCGAACAGGCGCTGGGAGGAGAGGGTGAACTGCTTTTCCAGGACCAGGACGATCAGGAAAAACAGGGTGCCGAGGGTCAGCAGATGGGTGTGGGTGACGGCGAGTTCGGTCTTGCCGGTGAAGTCGTGGGACTTGGTGTAGTCGCGGTAGAAGAGGCCGGACAGGAGGCCGAGCACGGTGTAAATGGTTGCCGCGTAGTAGATCTGCTTCATCACGACGATCACATTAGAACAGATGGCCATTTAATGGAACACTGTTCTAGTGAGTAGTCCGTTGGTCGTGTACGCGGTACGCTGATCCGGTCACGGGTGTGGTTGTCGGCAGGAGGCGTGGATGTCAGCGGAGCGGTCCGGTGTGGTGCGGCTGCGGGATCGGCGTGAGCAGTTGACATTGCGGACCATCCTGACCACCGCGCGCGGGCTGTTCGCCGAAAGTGGCTATGCGGGTACGTCGATTCGGCAGATCGCGCGTGAGGCCGGGGTCGCGCCACAGACGATCTACTCGCACTTCGGCTCGAAGGCCGGTGTGCTGCGGGGGCTGATCGACCTGCTCGAAGAGGAAGCCGGGCTGATCGACCTGCGGGCCGAGGCCCAGCACCTCGACGATCCCATGGCGTTGATTCGCATGCTGGCCAAGGGAAGTCGGCAAACCCGCGAGCGATGCGGTGACATCCTCACCATGCTGCACGCCGGGGTGGGCATCGACGCCGACCTCGCCGACGCGTGGGCAGACGCCATGCGCCGCAACCGCGTCGAGATCGACGCGGTCATCGCGCAGATCCGCGATACGGGCAGGAATCTCGACGCGAATGCCACCGATGTCGCCGTCGCGTTGATGACCGACGGCGTTTATCACAGCCTGGTCGGCGAGGCCGGTTGGACGCCGGCGGCGTACGAGCGCTGGCTCACGGACACGCTCGCACGCCTTCTACTGGGCCCCGAGCCGAAGGTCGGCCGATAGCTCAGGCGCGGACCTGATCGTGCTGCTTCACGAAGTCGAGGAACCGGGGGATCACCTTTTCCGGTATGGCCCATAGCATTTCGTGGCCTACGCCGGGATAGATGTCGACCACGGCGCTCGGGATCAGCTCGCGGACTCGCCGTGCGCCGACTTCCGGATCGTTGGCGACCGTGGTGGCTCCGAAGAGCACCATGAGCGGTGTGGTGACCGCCGCGAGTTGCTCGTCGGTGAGCGGTCGTTCCCACGGCATGGCCATGCGGAACCTGATGGCGCTCATGGCCAGTTCCCACTGTTCGTCGGTGAGTTCCATGCCCGGCGTGAGCCACTGCATGAGCTTGGCCATCCGCTTGCGCGTCGGCACCATGCCGCCGACAAGGAACTTGAACAGCACACTCCATCGCGGTTTGGTGAAGGTCGCGCCACCCGGTTCGAGCATGGTCACACTGGCCAGTCGCTCGGAGTGCCGCACGCCGACCAGCAGTGAAAGCCAGGAGCCGACCGAGTATCCGGCGAGGTGCACGCGGTCCGCGCCCAATCCGTCGAACACCTCGAGCAACCAGGCGACGATGTCGGCCTCGTCGCGCAGGGGAGCGGTCTGCTCGCTGCGCCCGGCCCAGCCGAGCGGATCCACGGTGTACACCACGCGATCCCGCGACAGTCCCTCGATGACCGATTCCCAGAACAACCCATTGCCCGGCATGCCCGGCAGCAACACGATCGGTGTGTCGGAACCGGACCCGGATTTGCGTACCCGCGTCGTTCCGTACGACGTCGTGATATCGAGATCCGTTGACGGCACCGGCCATTGCGCCGCCATGGCGTCATAGGCCCGCAGGTACCTCGCCTTGGCCTTCGCGCTGATGAAACGTCCGATCTTGTCGGCCATTCGGCCTCCCTTCCTCTTCGAAGCTTCGGTCTGTGGCGGATTCAGTTGGCGTGCGGAGCGTCCACGGGATCGTGCATGCTCGCGAAGCCGAGAATCCGGTCGAGGACGGCGTCCTTGTCGCGCCCCTGGAACAGCAGTCCGTGCGTCGCGCCGGGGTAGATCTCCACCTCACAGCGCGGAATCCGCTGTCGCGCACGGGCCGCGGCCGCCTCGGCGTCACCGAGCACCGACTCGGCACCGTAGGTGAGCAACGTGGGTGCCGTGATCGCCCGCAGCTCTGCATCTTTCAGCCGCTGCGGCCACGGCGACCGCGTCCTGTAGCCGAGTCCGGGCTTGGCACAGGCCATTTCCTCCTCGACCGGCACATTGCCGGGCATCAGCCATTCGGCCGCCTTGCGCATGTTCTTCTCCGACGGCGGAATGGCGTAGCGAATCATCTTGAACAGCACACCCCACGGCGTCTTGCCGACCGCCCCGCCCGGCTCGACCAACAGCAGACTCGCGATCCGATTCGACCCGTCCACCGCCGCCATGAACGCCCGCCACGCGCCATCGGAATAGCCCATGACGTGCGCGTGCGGCAACCTGAGCGCCGCCAGCGTCTCGTCGAGCCAGGTCGCGTAGTCGACCCGGCCGGTGATCGGCGCCGTCTGCACGCTCAGTCCCGGCCCGCCGATGATGTCGAGCGCGTACACGGTCCGCTCGGCGGCCAGCCGCTCGATGATCGGATACCACACCGCCCCGTTGCCCATCACCGGCGGAATCAGCACCAGCGGAGCCCCCGCACCGTCACCGCACTTGCGGACATGTGTTGTCCCGTAAGAAGTTTCGATGTCGAACTCGGTGGTCGGAACCGTCCATAGGTTCGACAGTGACGCATAGGCCTTCATGTAGGCGTCCCGTGCCGCCTCACTCTTCCATTGCCCGATCTTGGCCATCGCGCCTCCCCGTCCATCATCGTTGATGGTATGAACGTACCATAAAAATGATATGGGCGTACCATCAAAAACTTCGCACCCCAGGGAGTCACAGGAGAGCTGGTCACATGCCGCGTTTGGTGGATCACGAGCAGCGGCGGCGGGAGATCACCACCGCCGCGCGCAAGGTCATCGCCGCCGGCGGGCTCGATGCCGCCACCTTTCAGGCGGTGGCGGCCGAGGCGGGGATCTCGGTGCGGCTCATTCAGTACTACTTCGGGACGAAGCGGGATCTGATGCTCGCCACCCATTTGGCGGTGGTCGAGGATTGGGGGAAGGGGTTCGCCGGGGC